>PBCC01000035.1 GCA_002716825.1 Halobacteriovorax sp.
CAATTGAACCTTCGACCAATTCCAGACTCGATGTTGCAACTCTATTCCAAAACAAATCAATCGCCTCTCTCGCAATAGAGAGTAATTCACTATTGGTGATTCCAATATTAGCGCAAGCGTGGGCGGCGACATTAACTTTGATCGTCTTGGTTTTGAAGGCGGCGCCGGCCCCGTTATTTAAAGTGAAGGGATAAACGGAAGCGCTAAACAAAAGCAGTGTGAGTAAAGCCATTTTCATAAGACGGCCCCAAAATGATAATTGAGAGTGAGTAAATGATTTACAGCTCTTCGTTTCGAGTCAAAAAGTTTTAAGACGGATAGATCAAAGCGCGCACTCCACTCTTTATCTAGAGCAGCCTGTGCACCTAAGTTCCAAGTTAAATTCCTCGTCGTCGCGGTGCCATTTGGTACTGGGAATTCATCGAATGTGGCACCATTTTGAAGTCTAAGTGTTCCGCCTTTGCCACTGATCCTAGTAAAGAAAAATCCTGGCCCAAAACGTATCGTCCAATAATCATAGTGCCAAGCCAGAGGAGCATTCATAAAAGCATAGAGCGTTGAATAGGTTTCATCCTCGCTGGTTTCAGGCAGAGTCGCGCCAAGCTCAGGAATGAAACTAAACTCTTTTGAAAACTCGTAACGGTAGCTTAATTGTAGAACGGGACGAAAATCAAAATAGCTCACTCTTCCAACATCACTGGCAACCTTGCCAGCTTGATGGGTAAGGTTACCCACACCAAAAGCAAGGTCCGACCAGCCAGTTACAAAACCTTGTGCTGTCGTGCAAAAAATAAACGTGATAACCACGCAAAACAATCGGTTTTTCATACCATTCCTTCGAAGCCTTTTTCGAATATCTATTGAAACAAGCCTACTTAGAGGTGTCGAGCGAAAAGGCAAGAGTTTGCCTGTGTACGCTTTATAGGTGTCGTTATAGGATTAGGTCACTAACCGAACTAGAGGAAGTTAAGTATGTTTGATGATTTAAAGGTCCCACAAGAACTCATGCCTTCAGATCCAAGATTTGGCTCTGGCCCATCTTTAGTCCCAGTAGACTTTTTAAAGAGTCTGGCCGAGACAGGCGTTCATCTCATGGGAACAAGTCATCGTAAAAAAGCTGTCAGAGACCTGGTTGGAGAAATGCAACAGGGCATGCGCGATTACTTTAAACTTCCAAAAGATTTTACAGTCGCTATTGGAAACGGTGGCGCTACATTCCTCTTTGATATGTTGGCCCTTGGAATGGTTGAAAAGAAAGCGGTTCACTTTGTTTGTGGAGAGTTTTCAGATAAATGGTTCAAAGCTTCTAAAAAAATTCCATGGATTGAAACTGAAAAAGTCGAAGTGGCGGCAGGTGACGGGATTACTCCTAAAGCTGTGGCGGGTGCCGACGTCATCGCGTGTACTCTCAATGAAACTTCCACCGGTGTTCAAATCGACTCGTTTCCAACTGTTGGGCCAGACCAATTATTGATGGTTGATGCAACCTCAGGTGGCGGACAAGTACCTTGTGATGTCTCTAAGACAGATGTTTATTTCTTTTCTCCGCAAAAAGTTTTTGCCAGTGAGGGCGGATTCTTCGTCGCCATTCTCTCGCCTAAAGCCAGAGAGAGAGCCTTAAAGCTTGCGGCAGATAAGACTCGTTATATTCCAGATATTATGCGTTGGGATCTTTGTATCGATAACTCTGACAAGGCGCAGACTTATAATACACCCGCTATCAGCACTATTTTCTTTCTCAATGAGCAAGTTAAGCTCATGAATAAGATTGGCTATGCTGGTGTTCAAAAAATGGCTCAAGCCAAAGCCGATCTTCTTTATGGTTGGGCGGAGTCGAAGCCGTATCTTTCATGCTTTATTAAAGAATCTAAATACCGTTCGGTTGCAGTCGCAACAATTGATGTGGATGAAAAAGTTGATGTTAATCCACTGATTGATAAGCTTGATCAAGATAAAATTGTTTATGGAATTGATGCCTATAGAAAGCTTGGGCGCAATCAGTTTAGAATTTCACTGTTTCATAATATTACGATTGCTGATCTTGAAAAACTGACAAAAATTCTTTCTATGGCGATAGAATCGAAGCTTTAAGCTTTTTGATGATTTCAGGTTTTTTAGTACTGATATAGTGACGGATATCGAACTGGGCTAAAACAGGTGAGACTTGTTTTAGTCCAGGAATTAGCCCTTTTGCCCATTCATAACTGTCTAAGCTCACAATAGTTGCATCAAAACGCTTGAGGTTTATCAGCTTGGCAATCGCATTGGCATCACTATTGGTATCAAAGTTAATTTTAAGTTTTTCCAGAGTTTGTTCGACGTAAGGCATACCGCGAAGAACGATGATTTTATAATCGCTAAGATTTTTGCCCTTAGACTTTGGCGCAAACAAAGCAAACTCAAGCTTAGTCAGAGTTCCCCCAACTAACTCAAAGTCAGTGATAATTGATTCAGTTCCAAGTGGGTGACCTAAAACAGCATCTACCCGACCGGCTTTAGCTTCTGCTAGAGCGCGATCCATAGTGTAGCGACGAACCTCAACCTCAATATTGGCTTTTTTATACATGGCCAATACCTTCTCTTCACATAGTTTAATAACGGGAGACCCGTGACTATAAGAGGCTAGTATAATCTTATCTGCTCCAAAAACATTGAGGCTAAGTATTGTGAATAGTAGTACTGAAAACTTAACCATGTCCCTCTTTTAAGTACTGAGCTAGGAATTCTTGCTTGAAGTCTAAATAACGATCTTCAAGAATTGCTTCTCTTGCTCGATCAGCCAGCGATTTATAAAAAGCGATATTATGTGCCGTTGCTAAAATGGCACCTAGAATTTCATTCGAATCAAAAAGGTGTTTGATATAGCTTCTGGTGAGATTTTGACAGCCATAACATGAACAATTCGGCTCAACGGGGTAAAAATCCCGGCGGTAATTTCTGTGTTTAATTCGAATCTTTCCACGATTGGTAAATAGTGTTCCACCGCGTGCAAACTTCGTTGGAATAATACAATCACTCATATCTACGCCATGTTCCCACAGCATAAATAGGTCCTCAGGATTGCCTACACCCATGACGTAACGGGGCTTATCTTTTGGCATAAGGGGAGCAGTGTACTTTACAACTTTCTCCATGACGTCTGGACCTTCACCAACAGAAACTCCGCCGATGGCGTAGCCTGGGAGGTCTCTCGCGATAAGTTCATCCAGACACTCTTTTCTGTAATCATCAAACTCAGAACCCTGAATGATACCGAAGAGTGCTTGCTTCGGATTAGTCCAAGCGTTGATACAGCGATCGAGCCAACGATGGGTACGATCAATTGAATCTTTTACATAAGGGCGAGTGGCCGGATAAGGAATACACTCGTCAAAGGCCATCATGATATCAGAACCAAGGTTTTGTTGAATTCCGATAGACGTCTCAGGGGTGAGTAAAACCGTTTTACCGTCTTGATCTCTAAATTCTGCGCCTTCTTCTTTGATACTTTTCTTTTGCAAAGAGAAGACCTGGAAGCCGCCAGAGTCTGTGAGAATTGGACGATCCCAACCCATCCACTTGTGCAGACCTCCGGCCTTAGCCACGAGATCAGAGCCTGGAGTTAAATGGAGGTGATAGGTATTGGAGAGAAGAACTTTAACATCCATCTCTTCCATCTCTTTCATCTGCAGCGCTTTAATGGCACCGTGAGTACCAACTGGCATAAAGACAGGAGTAGGAATATCTCCATGTGGAGTGGTAATAACACCAGCGCGGGCTCCACTATTTTTATCTTGGTGAACAACTTTAAATTTGAAATGTTCTTTGACTTGATCTTGTATTCTCATAATTCTTCTTGCTCAGCTTCTGTTGAAGGTTCATCGCTACGTTGCCATAAGGCTTGATCGATATTCATGGCTTCGAAAGCTTGGTTGGCCCAAACTAAGTCGGGCTCGCTTTGAAGCTGATTCAATAGTTTCATTGTCTTTTTATAATCAGCCTCAATAGTTGAAGCTAGCTCTGGTTTAGCACCTCGAAGGGCTAATGTCCTCTGTGTAAGCTGTCGTAAGGCCTCAATTGACTCAGGTTGTAATGGGAATTTTGTTTGAGGCGAGAACTGGTCAATAAAGTCAAAGACCGTCCAGAAGCTTAGTGTGGCCACAGGGCTAGCCGCATTTTGTGCCAAGGCGGCTGAATAAGTAAAGAATGTCCGAATGAACTTATTGATGGCACCAGGGGCGCCAGGCTTAGTTGACAGGCTTAGTGACAAGAAGCGGCCACCCCGAATACGGTGGAGAGTCATACGTCGATTGGTTGGCGCAATCTCTAGATAAACTCTACGTGCGATTAAGTTTGTTTTGATTTCTGTATTAGCTTGAATATTCAGGTGAGTGAGTAAGAATTTTTTAAGCTCAAGGTAGGGATAGAGAGTTGGACCTCGCTCGCTTATAAACCTTGGAAGTGTTTCCCAGTTTAACTTTAAGGTATCGATGAGAAGTGCCATTAAATCCTTGTCTGCTTCTTGATTAAACGAACTGAGTTGAATGGCTTTTTCCAGTGATGGGTATTTAGATTTGAAAAAAGGATCGAGTTTAATAATCGTGCGAAGCAAATTTTCGCTAATCTGGCTCGTTGCAATTGGGCCGACTGTAACAACATCAACTCTATCGTTGTGATTGCGAATAAAATTTGCACCTGCCATGACCATTTTTGGAGAACCGCGCAGAAAAGGAGAGAAACTCCATTCGTTAGTAACAGCTTGATCATAACTAACTGTTAAGTTCAGTGCACGCCATGGATGAGTTTCTTGTGGAGTCTCTGGAGCTGTATCTTTAATCGATTTATCTTCTGTAATCTGTGGCCCTTCTAAAATCTGAGTATCCATAAGAACTGGGGCTAAAACAATGGCACCACTAATCAGCGGCAAAACGATAAGTACACCTAAGATCTTGAGTAGAGAGTGGCGAAATGAAAGTTCGCTGGCAGTCAGTACTTCCTTAAGCGTACGTTTTTTAATCAGCGCCGGAGTATCAAAAATCAAAAGAGGGGAGAGTAATAGACTCAGAAGCAGTCTTAAAAAACCTTTAAGTCTTGAAGTGACAAAACTTCCTTCTGTTTGAACAAAAAGAAGAGCGAGTCCAAAATTAACACCGAAAACTAAGTTCGAAATAATATTAATAACGAGCCAGCTAAGCGCAATCGCTAAAAATGATGGACTGGTTAAAAAACTTAAAGCTCCAGCATGTTCTCCCAAGTAGGGCGACGCGAGAGCAAGACCTTTATCGATTAATGGAGTGATATCAAGAATAATTTGATCAAAAACTTCGCCCAACTCTAGAATGGGGACGATATTTGATGCGAAGGCGAAGGCAATAATGATTTCTGCCACAAAAGCATAAATTCTAGCAAAGAAGGCCGGCATATCATCGCGATCTACGATATAACGCGGTTTTTTAGCTTTCGCTTTTGGCTTCTCTTCTTCATCTTCAGAGTCTACGGCCGACTTAGGAATATAAATCGAATTATTAATCTCTTTTTCAGAATCAGTTTCTTCTTCCTCAGATTCACCCTCATCTACTAAATCTTCTTCTGTTTCTGATACAGCTTCTTGCTTTTTGAACTTTGCTTTTAATCGCTCGAAAAAAGTTGGCTTATGAACAAGTTCAGAGATGTCGATATCTTGGTCAGTATCTTCATCGAAAATCTCGACGTCAGAGTCTTCCTCTACCTGCTCTTCAATTTCTTGCACTTTCTCTTTTTCAAGTTTTACTGTGCATTTAATTTCTCTTAAAAATAATTTGTCGGATTTCTCAAGAATATACATGCGGCCGTTATCTAAAGACTGACGACCTAGCTTAGTGGAGCCGCTCTCAGCAACTTGAAAAAGGGTTAGAATGTCTTGATGGACTCTAAGCACGCAGTGGCGTGGAGCAAGGTCATGCTCCTTGATCACGATCGTATTATTACTAGCACTGCCAATGGTTGTTTCACCTCCAAGGCGAAATAATTGTTTGCCTTCTTCTGGGTGTTGTATTTCTAAGTAATAAACACTGACTTTTTCGCTCAATTAATGCTCTCCGAAATGCCATAGATATTCGATTTTCTTGGCTTTTATTGTCTCTTTCTAGTCTGTTTTTGGCAATCTTTGCGTGCGTATTGCGAAAGTTTTGTGAGTCGGTATTCTTAGTTCATCAAATAAAATTTCATTTTATCGAAACAGCCACTTAATTTGGATAAGGAAGGGATATGAAAGTGAGACTTAGTACGTTTTTTCGATTAACTGCACTGGTTGCCAGTGTTGCCTTTTTGGCCAAAGCTCAAGCCGCTTATGATGTTAAAAAGCGCGCGATTACTCTTGATGATCGTTTTGAGACGGAAGAGATGTTAAGACCTTTTGGTCATGACTTCCTTTTGGACCTTACTGTGGGTATCAACAAAAATGTTCTAGATGTTGTTAATGACGGTAAGGACGTTTCAAAAACTCAAGGTAGTGACTCTGAAAAACTAGATGCTGGACAAGCTTTTCTTAGAAAGTATCGCGATACAGAGCAAACCATTCGCGTTGGCTTAAACCTTGGAGTACCACTTCCAAGTTTCACGGCATTTGATGTAAAGCTAAAACCAAACTTCAGAGTGTCAGCTAATCTTATGGCCAATATTGGTGTTCGCGCCCAAGACATTACGGCGCAAAACGTGCTCGATTATGTTGGTCAAGACGTCCCTCAAGAACTTAAAAACTTAATCATCCAAAAATTTGGAACAATGAACCCTAATGACGACATCGTGGCTAAAGCGATTCAAGGTGAATCGGCAGAAGTTCAGTCTCAAGGTCAGCCTTATTTAAATAAATTCTTTTATCCTTCAGATACATCTGTTCCAAACCTTTTGACCTACGCCAAAGTTGATGCCAAGGCCGGCTTCTTTGTGGGTTATGAGTACGATGAACATTTCTTTGGTGGCTTTAATCTTTATGGAATGGGTCGCGCCGATACCGAGTTGATTGTTACCGCCGACGCGCTTGCTAAAGGTGGCGATACGATTGAGTTTGGTGAAGAGATGAATACCACGATTGTGGCTGCTGCCGATTATCAATTTGGTTATAAAAATGGCAATCTGACGGGATTTGGCTCGATCGAAGAGCTTAAGCTTGCGACGCTTTCAGATAATAAAGATAAAGGTGGTGAGTTGAACTATGAAGTTAAGCCACTTCTACGCGTTCACGGTGAATACCGTTATGACTTTATGGCGTTTACGGTTCGCCCATTTGTTGGCGTTTATAATCGTTTTGGCTACTCTCAAGGGGCTCAGCCTTACGGTGGAGCCGATCTTGGGACCTATGTTTGGGACGATAGAATCGGGGTTCAGCTTCGCACCATGGTGGATGAGGAGCATTTGACTTTGGCGCCTAGAATCAAATTATGGCTTATGCAGCTTGAGTACAGCTTGAAACAGCCAATTAAGTCAAAAATCGACGATACAGCGATTTCGACACTGCATTCTCTAAACTTCCGATTGTTCTTTTAACTCTTAGCGTGATAGTTAACGTAGCGGGGGCTTTATGCCCCCGTTTTTATTTATGATAGTTGGAGATTTCCCTATGGCGCGCTTTGACCAGTTGATTAAGTTGCCAGCGTTATTGGATTTTATAAAAGAAGAGGGTTTTGAAAAGCCCACTGAAGTTCAGTCCAAAGCAATTCCTGAAATTTTAAAAGGCGAGTCCCTTGTCTGTACTGCTCAAACTGGTACCGGTAAAACTTTGGCCTATGCACTTCCATTGGTTCAGCTTTTAAAACAAGCCGAGCAAGCCAAAACTTTTGATCCAAGCCTGGCCTCGGCTCCTGTTGGCATTATTTTGTGCCCAACCAGAGAATTGGCTTCACAGGTCTTTGGAATTCTAAAAAGAATTTCTCATTTTGCTAAATTCCGAGTTCGTCTACTTTCAGGTGGAGATTCATCGGCCAAGACGACACAAATGAGAAGTGGACTCGATCTTCTCGTGGCGGCACCGTCACGTGTTCGTCAGGCTATTGATAAGGGTGATCTTAACGTATCCCAAGTGAAATTTTTATTTGTCGATGAAGCCGATCAGATGCTCGACTTTGGCTTTGGAAAAGAGCTCAAGAAAATCTATGAAAAGATAGAGGGTGGGTGTCAGCTCGCTCTATTTACGGCCACAAGACCAGCTGATCTTAACCAAATTGCGATGGATGTCTTTAATGGTGCACCATTAAATGACCTCGTGATCGAGGGTGCTCACGGCGTAAAACTCAATATTGAAACTTTCAATATTACTTGTTCACAAGGTGAGAAGCCCTTCATGTTGGAGCTCTTTTTAAAAGAGCAAGGTGGAATGAAGGGAATAATCTTTGTTAATCGAAAAGAAACAGTCGATGAAGTGCATAAGCATCTCAGCGAAAAGTTTCCAAAGCGTGCCTTTGCAAGACTTCATGGCGCTATGGAAAAGAAAGATAGAGAAAAGCAAAACGCTGCCTTTAGAGACAAGAACGTTACATTAGTCGCCAGTGATATCGCTGCTCGAGGCATCGATGTGAAGGGCGTGGTTTGGGTTTTAAACTATGACCTTCCTTTTGAATCAGTCTACTACCTACACCGCTGTGGCAGAACCGGACGCTCAGGTGTTCCAGGACGTGTGTTCAACTTTGTAAGCTCTAGAGATCAAGGCCTTATTACTAAGATCAATAAGTCTATCAGCGAGCAAACGTTGTTAAAGCTTGATCCGATTGCAGGGGATAAGACGAGAGCTAAAGTGGCAGTGAAGAAAAAAGCTACACAAATTAAGAAAAGTGCCGCGACCAAGAAAGTGTCGGAAAAAAAGAAGTACGTGGTTAAGACAACTAAGAAAACACCACGCTACAAAAAGCAGCAACCCAAGAAAAAGTAGAAATAAAAAAGCCCCGAAAATCGGGGCTTTGCTTTATCTATCGTATCTAAATTATAGAGCGAATTGGCGACAACGGAACATATTCGGCTCAACTCTTTCACGAGCGTAGCTGGTTGCAGCAGATGATGACATATTAAGACCGCGACCTGAGTAGGCGAAATCGTATAAGCCTCTGAACTCTTGCTCATAAGCATAGTCGTTACAAACAGTATCAACTCCGCTTGTCGCGTAGTTAACGGCTGCCGAAGCTGAAAGGTTTAAGCCTGAACCTGCGTAAGCAAAGTTCTTTAGACGAATAAAAGTTGAGATGAAAGCGTCGGCGTCTTCACACGCATACTTTGTCACCCAATCATGAGCGTAATTGACTGCGCCAGAACTTGAGAGATTCACACCATTGCCAGAGTAGGCGAAGTCCTTAATCTTAATAAAGGTGGACTGATACACACCTACTGAAGCGCGATCACAAGTGTAGCGTGGAGTTGGAACTGGTGGGAATGGTCCTGGCCCTGGTCCAGTATCGCGTCCCATAAGAATATCTTTAGCGCGCTCGAATGTGCGAACAAGTTTATCAAGATCTCTCTCATCAAGACGATCAACGTTTCTATCAACTAGGATTTTCATCTGCATCGAAAGCTTTTTAGCTTCTGTCTCAAGCGCTGTTCTGCTTTGAGCGTGGGCACTAAAAGTGAATAAAAGGGCGATAATACTTAGCAACTTCATAGAATGACTCCAGTTGATTTAGGCGTTTGCTCCTTTTAGGTCGGCATAAATAAAATGACTGGCCCCCGTGAAAGACTTACATGGTCCAAAGCTTCATGTTAGAATGTCTCATGCTTAAATATTTGATGCTTCTGTCGTGTTTCATCTTCACTGCCTGCTCTTGCTCTAAAGAGGAGCCGACTTATTCACCGACCGAGATGTGGTTGATGGCGGTGAAGGCAGATCCAACCATTGAATTAGTACCTATTAGTAATAGTGAACCTGAAAAACGTGTACTGTGCGAAAATTACCCTGAGGGTGGCTGCATTTCAGGAAGTGGGAAACGTATTAGAGTTTCAAAAGTCGAAATGTTAACCATTCAATATGAAAGTCCCGAACAAGCCAGAAACGCTGCCTTTCAGATTGATCAATGGTACGCCGGCAATTGGCTTTTTGATGATGTTACCAATGAGCCGGTACTTGAAAGCTTTGTTCAAAAGGTTTTCAATGCTAAACGTCCGGCACTTCTAACTGAATAAATGCTTCTTAAAAATAATTTCAAAGTGAGCTAGCTTTTGATCCCATTGCTGGATGATAGGGATCTCTTGATCTTTAGTTTGTAGAACTTGTCTAAAGAGCATAAGCCATCTGCCAAGCTCTCCAGGAAGAATTCCTAGCTCTCTATGAAGCTTAATGAGGTCGAAGCTCTCGCCTTGTATTTTTTCGCCAAGTAGCTGTACTTCCCAAAAATTGATAATGCGCGGGAGGTGTTTTGAGAAGGCATCGAGTGGTGGCTTGAGCGGATGCTCACCATCTTTTTCACGTATTTTACGAAAGTGATAACCGATCATCACGTCAGTGGTGGCCAACGCATAAAATTCTTCGACGACGGTTTTAATTAAAAGATGCATAAAAAAAGAGCTCCCATTCAGGAGCTCTTTTTATAAAAATTATTTTGATAAGTCTTGTAGCGATTGCCCAAGAGACTTAGAGCGCTTCATGTGGAAGTTGTTTCGCTCGTTCATCTCAGACTCTTCCTTACAGCCGATACAAAGATCAGCTGTTGGACGGGCCATAAGGCGCTCAAAACCAATTTCAACATCACAGTCTTGGCAAAGACCGTAAACACCTTCTTCGACTTTGCGAAGGGCTTTGTTGATCTTCTTCAGATAGAACATCTTTCTGTTACGAAAGCGTAGTTCCTGAGAAGTTTGGATGTTGACGCTCGCTTCATCAAGAGGATCGGCCAACTCGTTTTTATCAAGCGAGTAGCTTTCAACATCTTTGCGATCGTTGAGGATGTTCTCTTTCTCTGCCATGAGCAGATCTTTGAGACTTCCAATGTGTTTATCTGACAAATACGAATTCTCTCTGGCCATCGAGTCTACTCCTGTTAAGAGGACGGTGTGTGCGTCCGTGTCTCTAGCCTTGCCTACAATCCCAATGAGTCTTTCCGTGGTCCGCCTCTTGCGGGTGTGTAAAAAGTTCATAAGGATGGACAGGTGGTAAGATACGATTTTAGGCGGATAATAGACAAAGTTTAAAGTCTTACAAATGGTGACAGTTGAGAGGGGAAAAAGGCTAATTAATACCTAAACTTAGCCTCACAATGAGGGCAAAAATGCCAAAATTGGCGGTCAATTTCATGTTGGCAACTCTCACAAGTAACTAAATCTTCAAGGTCTTCAAAAAGTTCATTGCCCGCTGCAAAAATATTTTTTCGCAGTGCTCGTAAAGTAACAGGGTGCGCCTTATAACAACCGGGTAAAAGCGGGTCGGGTACAAACATAGCAGGCTTTACCGAAGGGTCAGGACGTAAATTGACTTTAATGTCCTGAGTAGCGTCTACATTGAAGTGAGATTTATCGGCCGCATTCTTAACTAATTTAAGTTTTTCCTCTATGTGATTGGGATCGAACTGATCAGACATTAGGACGACTCCAGCGTTTCTCTAACATTTCTGCTAGCTGAGCTACGGCCTTAGCGTGAGGGTTAAACAATCCGCGCCAACCAACTTTTGCAGCTTGAATATCAGCTTTAAGCAGTTGGCCTTGGGGGCCAACTTGATCAATCGTGCGCAGTGACCATTCTCGTAGCTCAAGTTCAGGATGATTCAAAAACTTTCTAAGAATTTCGAGATAGCGCATTGGCAGTCGATCACCGGCGCGTGACCAGCGGCCTAACATATGTTTCCAAGAGGCACCTAAGGTGAAGATCAATTGATTCTTAGGTAGATCTTTTTCAAGTGTTAAAAAAAACAAATCATCAAACAGCGGGCTGGGATGGCGAGCATGTTCAAGTACACACATAATGGCATCAATATCACTGTGGAGTGAATTCTCAAGAGCATTAGTCCACTTATCAGTTATCTCGTTCAATAATTTTTCATTAAACTGCAGATGCGGGCGCTCGCCCTGTTGAAGGCGTCCTAATAAGTCTGCATGAATGTGCTCAAATGAACTTTGCTGAGTCATAGGATTATTATGCCATTTTGTGGCCGGCTAATAAAGGGTTGGGTCAAAAGGCATTTCCTCGTATAATGCTAGTATATGGTTAAGATCAGCGAAATCGGCAATAAACAGCTGTTAAAACAAATTCTAAAGTATAAAAAGATTCTCGATCAGTTGATGAAAGAGAGGGAGAGCCGTCGCGCCAAGGGAGCTCCTGGTGCTGAACTTTATACGCCAAATGAACTCGCTAAGATGAGACAAGTTTCATCAGCGCCCAAGTCAAAACCAGTAGCCTCTGAAGCAACACAAGAATCTACCGCCCCTGAACTTTCCGCCGCCAGTTTTCAACTTGAAATTGATGTTGATGAAATTGAAAGACTTAAAGACGAAGAGGAAAAAGCTAAGGCAGCTAAAGGTGAAGATGAAGAAGAAGTTCGCGTGACTCAGCTTCTTCAGCTATCAAAAGATCAAATCGCAGAGCTTAAAAAAGCCGCTAAGAAAAAATAGGTTCAATTCGCGAGTAAAAATCGAAGAACTGTCTGACCTTCATTTTGGCAATTAGAAAAAGCTTTATCCCCAAGAGATTGACCTACATACTTGATAAGCGCTTGGTGAGTGGAGAGGTTCCATGCTTCCTCTCCACGACTGAGCAGTGTGGCGCGAGTTTGAGCAAAGTCTTCAACTAGCTTTCGATACTTCGAATAATTTAAACTCGTCTGAGTGGCGTAGTGGGGGATGATGATGTCCTGCCACACTTCCAGTATCAGTCTGGTCGGGGTCCCACGTGGAACTTCAAACATGAGCTCATTGATCTCTGCTACAGACTTGGCGCGAAGCAAGCGCTTGGTCCAAATTTCAAAGCCATCCCAAGGAGCAAATGACTGAATGCGAACGAAGTGCTTATCAAATCTTTCTCTGAAGAGAATTCGTGCTTCCTCATTCATTGTTTCTTGTAAGTGGGTCGTAATCATAGCAGCTTTTTGCCAACGCTTTAGTTTGGGGTGGGCAGATATCTTTTCGATATAGTCATCACTCAAGCTCTCTTTATCGATAAACTTCTTAAGCGTCGTATATGAGAAATCATTATTATTAAAACCCATTTGATTAATAAAACTTTTAAACCAATTATTCCTTCTTAGATAAAGAGCATCAACTTGTGATGAGCCCTCATCGCTAATTGGAATCAAAATTTTATCCTCGCTCATGGCCTTAAGCGCTTCTCGCGTGGCACGTTCTTGCATCATAAAAGCTTGATAGGCTTGTCTGCCGCCCAAGCTCTCTCGAACTTTTAGACGAATTTTAAGTTCAGTGATTTTTTGCGGCAACATTGAGTAAATCACTTGATAGGGCGTCACGGCCGAAATAGGAATTAACCAAGGAGCACCGATATTGGAGAGGATAATTGGTATCGTATAGTCAGAGACGAATCCCATAAAAATCGCAATCACAATGCCAAAGCCCTTGCGCTTAAACATTGTTTGCAAGCCTAAGTGAGAGCGCTTGAAAACCTCGACGAGATTTTCCCAACGAATTTGCTGCCAAGCTTTTTTAAATAATGACTTTTTCTGCGGACCAAGTGAATCCATGCGCTCGAGATAAAAATCAGCGAAGACCTCACTTTTTTCTTTGAAAATATTGGTGAGTCTCCCGCCATCAATCCATGGCGAAAGACCAGGGTGTTCACGATCAACTTGTGAAGCCACTTCCAGAATGAGGGAGTTGAGCTTAAGCCTTAGATCCAAGTCGCTTAGAAGCTGCTTTTCAAGCTCACTGGTACCGATCAGTTGCTCGCGCGCCAGAAGGTCCTGCGGCTCTTGTGCCACAACGTAGAAAAATGAATTCAGGACCAAAACGGCCATTATCAACAGTTTCATCAATTTCTTGTCGGGTTTCCGAGCGTTTTACTTAAGTAATTGAACGCTTATGCCGAATAATAATTGTGAAAGCATTCTTTATCGCAATAAATATTGTTTTTCTGACATCGTGTTCAAGTGTTCACTATGGGGGAAGGACTCCAGCATCACTAAGCAGTGATGACCCTTGCAAGCAAGCTATGCAGGAATATTTTTATCGACTCGATAATGGAAATACATCTTATGTGGATGAAGTCATTGATGCCGATCGAGTTATTGACTCAGCTCGTATCTCTCACGAAGATCTCTTAAAAATTGAAAACTCTGACGAGTGGAGTGACTTCATCTCATCTGCTGATGTTTCAGCTTCACTTGAGGAAAAGCAGCTGATCGCCGCAATGCTTCGAAAGGCCGATCCAGACGCGCCAACATCATCACTACAGAGAAAATTCGGTTTGCTATTTGAGTTCTGCGGTCTATAGTTTTTGCCATGAAAAATCTAAAACTAATGACACTCGTAGTGAGCAGTTTTGCTCTTTGTTATCCCTCATTCGCACAGTGGAAAAATACTTCTGAAGTTTCGATCCTTAACTCGGGTGGAAACACTGACGTCTCCGTTTACAATCTTAAGTCAGAGTCATCAGTTGAGCTTGGCAAACACAAGCTTAGTCTTGGCGGCCATTATACTCTGGGCGAAGCTGACTCGACGGTTGATGCTAGAAACTGGGATATCCACGTGCAAGATCGCTACGCTTTATCTGATAAGTGGGGCGTCTTTCTTGGAGAAAAAGTTGAAGGCGATCGCTTTAAAGGATTTGTCACTCGCTATAATACTGACATCGGTGGCGCTTATAAGCTTTATAATACAGATAAATTTAAATCTAATCTTGAGTTAGGCTTTCGTTATGTTGTGGAAGAAAAAGTCACTAATGATTACGCCCACGATAATCAAATACGCTTATTTGCAGATCTAGATCATAAGCTGAATGAAACAGTTTCTTGGAAATTTTACTCAGAATTCCTCAAAGATATTGAAGTTGGCGATGCCTGGGAACTTAACTTTGGGCCATCACTAGTGGCCAGCTTATCCTCTACCTTCTCATTAAAAGTTGGTTACGAAGGAGAGTATAGAAATCTACCTGCCGTCCAAGGTGCCCGTAAATTCGACTATAAGTACACAACAGGGCTTATTGCGAACTTCTAGGATTTTGTAATAATTACCTATGGTGGCTGGCAACAGCTATCAGCCCATGTTAAAACCCCGACTTAGACTAAGTGGGGTTTTTTTTGTCTTTTTTTGCGATAAATGCCATTTACCAGGCGTCCGAGGGCGAAGGTGTTCACATTGGAACGCCACAAGTTTTCGTACGTTTCCAAGGCTGCGCCATTGGCTGCTTTAACTGCGACTCCATAGATACTTGGGACTTCAATACAGGTGAACGCTTAAGCCTTGAGCAAGTCTTGACCCAAGTGATCCAACAGGGTGGTGATCGCTTTAAAAGGGTTTCCATAACTGGAGGCGACCCACTTCATCCAAAACTACTACCGCAAGTATTAGAGCTTACTAAAGTGCTTAAGCGTAAAGGTTACTGGATTAATATTGAAGCGGCCGGAACACGTGTTGTTGATGAACTCTTTGACGCCGTTGATTATATTAGTTTTGACTATAAAACTCCTTCGACCAAAGTAAGAACCAATCCGGCCTTGATCGCCAAGTTGGCAGTACAATTCGCTGATAAGTTTCAAGTAAAAAGCGTGATTGAAAATCGCTTGGACTACGATGATACGGTCAAAGCTTTTGGCTTCGTCGAAGAAATGCTGTCTAAAGATGCACCTTCTACAAAAAAGTTTCCCTGGGTATTAACTCCAGCGTTCAATCTCGGAGAATCAATGCCATTGAATAGAGTGCTTGATGTAATCTCGTGGAATGAAAACGACGCTCTAGGCTTTAGAGTGATTACTCAGCAACATAAGATTTTGCATGGATCTGAGAAAAAGAAAGTTTAAGCTGATAAGAGATTAGAGACTTCTTCACCGTCTCTTTGTCTAAGGTCTAACATTTCCGTCCCATATTTAGATAAAAGACTTAGTGTTACAAGTGTATAGCCATCTTGTTCAGCTTGCATTTTTTCTTCGATGGTAAATTCAGAGGTGACAACAACGAGTCTGGCATCAGGTGGGACTTTCTTCATGGCAACTTTGACTAGAGCTTTGGCCGAGGCCAGTCTTGGTGCACAGTAGACGGCGTACACTTTATCCTTTCGCTTATTCACGGCCATGAAATTCCACATATTACTTTGATTTTTGGAGATGATGACTTCGTGCTCGAACGCTTTGAACGTAAGAGTACAAGAAGTTACGAATTTCTTAACAAGACTCGACATAGGCATCTCCAACCAGGGATGTTTCCATTATAGAACCTATTCGGTTGTGCCCCTAGGAAAGTTAAAAAATTTAATTGAGAAGATCTTTAGAAGATTGTCTGATAACAGCACGATAGACTAACATTTAAAGCATAAGTATTTGTTAACATACTGAAAAATTGACAAAAGAAGGCGCACTTAAAATTAAAGCTGGCAATAATCTGAGGCAGGTCAATTATTTTTTAAACTTAGCCGCCAGTTCCTTTAGTGCTAAGGCCCAGCAAAAGAGATAGCCAAGACCACCTAGCGGGATGGCCATGGCGATAAACTTTTGACCAGTGACTGCATAGGCCATACAGCCGCCACTAAAAACGAGCATTCCTAGCATGATTGCAATACGAGAACGCTTGAAGCTTATCTGATGAACTCCGCCTAAGCAGGCTAGAGCGAGGGCTCCTAGGCCGTGATAGAAGAGATATTCAATTCCAGTTTGATAAGTTGCCAGACTTTTTTCACTTAGAGACTTTTCAAGTCCGTGGGCGCCAAAGGCACCAAGCCCAACGGCGGCCATTAAGGCACTAAAACCAACAAGAGTAAATTTAGCGGATTCATTCATCGGATTGTCCCTTGGCCCAAGCGGCTATATCGGTTTTATCGGCAGGGTAGAGAGAGAATGTACCCATCGCCTTTGCAATAATTTTTTCGCCGCATTTAATCGTCGCGTGAGCAACCACCAAGCGTGCACCTTTAAATTCTATTTCACCAAATGATTTCAAGAGATCACCTTTTTTGGCGCGGTTGAGATAATTGATTTTAAACTCGACGGTGGAACAAAGGTTTCCTTCGCGCACGGCCTCAGTTAAAACGGCAACCCCCATGGTTGCATCCATAAGCGCGACCAACACGCCTCCGTGACATTGAGACGGGGAGGCGAGGTGACGATCTTCTACGGTAAAGCTGTATAGCGCTTCCCCCGGGTTTGGTACTTCAAATTGAAAACCGAGGGTTTCATCGAAACGACAAATTTTACGAAAAACATTTTCAAGTTCTTTAGGAGTCATGATTTAAAAGATAGCGCTTAGAAGACTTACTTTCAACACCGGCCCTGATGCTGAGATTCTTTCCCGCGCTATTTCCTATGTTGAGGGCGTTGTGATCGGCCTTAGAGCCAGAACTTGTACTGGAGAGGCGGCCGTAAACTCTGGCCAAGAGTTCTTTGGAGTGTTGATTAATTTTAATGAGTGCAGTTTTAGAATATTCTTTGTGCGACTCTTCGAGCTTAGTCACATAACCCTTGGCCACACCTGCAAAAAAAGAGTTCTTTGCTCTAAGACCAGATAGCTTTTGTGTTCGTTTTGCTTGCAGCCAAAGTCTTTCAAGTTCTCCTTCAAGAAAGCTTGCAACATACTCAGCTACTTTAACGCTTGTTCGATCTCCTACAACATCCAAGGCAACCTTACCGTTTCTTTTGGTGAATACAGGAGCTACAAAGAACGTTTTAAGAATTTCATAAACAGCGTGCATTTTGGTGTTAGACTTAGCGGCAAACATAACCGGAAGAACGTAGACTTCAGTATCGTTTGGATCTAGTTCTAGGCGCTCGAGGTTGTGACGAATCAAGAGTTCGTTAGCTTTTTTTGTGGCAAGTTCTGCTTCATGGGCATTGGGAGACTCACTCAAGGCCATAAGCTTTTTAATACGACTTAAGACTTTTTCTCCGGCAAGATCACCTTCGTAAGAGTCATTGGCACTTTCGAGTCCAAGGCTAGCGCTACTGATATTGTGATCAAAACCGAGCTTGTCACAGACGGATTTAAACTCATGACCATGAGGCTTGAGGTTTTCACCAAACTCTAGGTGAGTCATCATGTGAGCGATTTCATGGCGAAGCACATCGCGTGTTACGGCGTCTTTAGCATGCTTTAAGAGTTTTAGTGAAAGGCCTATACGCCACTGACTACTGTCGTAGCTGCCAAGTTTGTGATCGTCTTCAAAAACCACAATATGCAGGGGATAAAGTCGCCCGCGCCATTCAAAGCGCGAGCGATTAAGATTTAAACCAACTTCATTTTGCAGAATTTCCCTCGCCATAGACCTAACTCGGCGAAGGAAAATTTCGATAGCCTCGGAGTGAACTTCCAAGGCCTACTTCGTCTTGGCCGAAACAGCTGCTTTTAAAAAGCCTCTGTTCATGCGGGCGATATTGCTAATGCTGATATCTTTAGGACAGCTAGCTTCACACTCAGCTTCGTTGGTGCAGTTACCAAAACCAAGTTCATCCATTTTCTCGACCATAGAAAGAGCTCTTTGATCGGCTTCAACTTCACCTTGAGGAAGTAGAGCGAGCTGAGAGATCTTTGCCGAAACGAAAAGCATGGCCGAAGCATTTTTACAGCTAGCAACACAAGCGCCACAGCCAATACAAGCGGCAGCGTCCATGGCGAGGTCAGCATTTTCTTTCGGAATCAAGATTGAGTTAGCGTCTTGAGCGTTGCCTGTGTTGACGTTAACAAAACCGCCAGCTTCGATAATTTTATCAAAGGCTGAGCGATCGACCATAAGGTCTTTAAGAACTGGAAAAGCTCTTGCGCGCCAAGGCTCAATGGCGATGGTGTCACCGTCTTTGAAACTTCTCATGTGAAGCTGACACGTCGTCGTGGCTTTTTCTGGGCCATGGGCTTGGCCATTAATCATCAGTGAGCACATACCGCAAATTCCTTCGCGGCAATCGTGATCAAAAGCGATGGGATCATCATTCTTTGCAACCAATTGCTCGTTGAGCATATCGATCATTTCAAGAAATGACATATCAGGTGAAACGCCTTCGAGAACATAATCAACAATCTGGCCTTTGTCTTTGGTTGAAGCCTGACGCCAGATTTTCAGATTGAGTGTCATTGTATTTGTATCGCTCATTCTTAACCTCTATTACTTGTAAGATCTGGTGGCCAGGTGGACGTTTTCAAAACTTAGTTCTTCAATATTGCGAATAGGCTCGGCATCATCGCCATTCCATTCCCAAGCAGCTGCGTGACAAAACTTTTCATCATCGCGAAGGGCTTCACCATCTGGAGTTTGCATTTCATCACGGAAATGTCCGCCACAACTTTCTTGTCTTGTGAGAGCGTCGCGGGCCATAAGTTCACCCAGTTCAATGAAGTCAGCAACACGGTTGGCTTTTTCAAGCTCCACGTTGATACCAGCATCGCTACCAGTCACGCGAACATCTTTCCAAAACTCTTTTCTAAGAGCTTGAATCTCTTTAATCGCAGTTTTAAGGCCAGCTTCAGTACGTGACATACCGACGTATTCCCACATGATTTGGCCCAGGGCCTTGTGGAATGAATCGACTGAGCGCTTACCACCGATTCCTAGAAGTTTTGAAAATCTTCCCTTGGCATCGGCTAAGGCTTTTTCAAACTCAGGGTGATCCGTAGTCACTTTTTCTTCATTTGGTTTAGCTGTTACAAAATAATTACCAAGAGTGTATGGAATAACGAAATAACCGTCGGCCAGACCTTGCATCAGAGCTGAAGCTCCAAGGCGGTTAGCACCGTGATCGGAGAAGTTAGCTTCACCAAGGGCGAAGCAACCAGGAATTCCCGTCATAAGGTTATAATCAACCCAAAGACCACCCATAGTATAGTGAACGGCAGGGTAGATACGCATTGGAACTTCGTAAGGATTTTCATCAGTAATTCGCTGATACATATCAAACAAGTTGCCGTAGCGGTCTTTAATCGCTTCTAAACCGTCACGCTTAATGGCATCACGAAAATCTAGGTAGACCGCAACACCTGTCTTACCAACACCTTTACCTTCATCAACGCGGTACTTTGCTTGGCGTGAAGAAACATCACGCGGAGCCAAGTTACCAAATGAAGGGTAAACGCGCTCTAGGTAGTAGTCGCGTTCTTCATCAGGAATTTCATGTGGAGGGCGTTTGTCGCCTTCTTTTTTCGGAACCCAAACACGACCATCATTTCGCAGAGACTCAGACATAAGCGTAAGCTTTGACTGACTCTCGCCGTGGACAGGAATACATGTAGGGTGAATTTGCGTGTAACAAGGATTAGCGAAGTAGGCGCCTTTCTTATAAGCCTTCCATGCAGCAGAGCCGTTAGAGTTCATGGCATTGGTTGAAAGAAAGAACACATTCCCGTAGCCACCGGTACAAAGAAGAACGGCGTCAGCACTATGCTTGGTGAACTCACCTGTCACAATATTTCTTGTAATGATACCGCGGGCCTTACCGTTAACCATGACAAGTTCGACCATCTCGCTACGAGTATGAATTTTGACTTTGCCCTTGGAAGACTCTTTCATAAGAGCAGAGTAAGCACCTAATAAAAGCTGCTGACCTGTTTGGCCTCTAGCATAGAATGTTCTTGAAACCTGAGCTCCACCAAACGATCTGTTTGATAGTGTCCCGCCGTATTCACGAGCAAAAGGAACACCTTGAGCAGCACACTGATCGATGATGTTGTTTGAAACTTGCGCCAAACGATAAACGTTGGCTTCTCTTGCTCTAAAGTCTCCACCTTTTACTGTGTCGTAAAAGAGACGCCAGACAGAGTCGCCGTCGTTTGGATAATTTTTAGCGGCGTTAATACCACCTTGAGCAGCAATCGAGTGAGCACGACGTGGACTATCTGAAATACAGAAAGCTTCCACTTCGTAACCAAGCTCTGAAAGTGTGGCCGAAGCAGAGGCGCCAGCAAGGCCAGTACCAACGACGATCACTTTAAATTTTCTTTTGTTCGATGGGTTCACAAGCTTCATATCAAACTTGTAATTTTCCCATTTCGTACGGATATCACCCTCAGGAACTTTGCCGTCGAGCTTCTTTGGTTGTTTAGTTTCTGAACTCATGCCTGAACTCCTTGGATGTATCCGTATAAGGCTAGGGCCGTGAAACCTGCACCGACCAAAATGGCATAAGCGATTCCGGCCTTACGAAGAAGTGGAGTGTATTTACTATGGGAAAAACCAAATGATTGGAAGGCAGACCAAAAACCGTGAGACACGTGGATGGCCATGGCGATCATCGCAAAAGCGTACCAAGCAGCGCCAAGTGGTTGAGCGAAAAATTCCATCACAGTACGATAAAGATCGCGCATCTCTACACCGTCAATCGTTGTCATGTAAATCGTGCCGTACTTAAAGCTATTTAAATGTGTGATCAGAAAAATAAGAATGATCAAACCTGTGTAGGGCATGGTTGAAGAAGCAAAGGTCGCTCCGCGCCCGGTTTTTTGCTTGATATAATATTTTTGTGGGCGAGCGGTATTGTTTTCAACCGTAAGCTTTGCCGCCATACATAAGTGCACCAAAAACAGAACAATCAATCCCGCTTCCGCCGTATAAAGCAACGGCTTATTCGAAACGAGTGCATGACCATACTGGTTGAATGCATCTGGGCTAATAATAATTAAAAGGTTTCCGGCCAAGTGACCGAGTAAGAACCCACACAACAATAATCCAGTCACGGCCATGATCTGTTTTTTGACCACGGATGATAGAAAATAGCTGCGCGAGAAGCTTTGCGTTGACGACGACATGGGCGACGCTCTCCTTGCTAGGGGTCTGAAAGTCTTGAAATCATAAGGGATATCGAGACATATAGTAGCCGATAGATTAGCGTAGGTTAAGGAATTTCTTAATTTTAGTTACGTCTTGTCTAAGGCTTTCTTTGGAAATCCCAAAAAAGTCTAGGCTTCCCTTGACGGCGCATCGCGCGCAGGCCATAAGTTCGGAAACTGGAGACTTTAGTATGTTACTTTCAATTTTTCGTTTGCTTGCCCCAATTACAATTCTCTTACTCTCTAGCCCACTAGAGGCACAAAATAGAAATCCCAATCATAGACTGCTCATCGCTAAAGAAAATGCGGTTAAACAAACATCAATTGGCATGGATGCAGCTGAATCTTACGAAGCGCGTACAAACAATGCTGCTTTACTTTATGGCAGCGATAAAAAAGTTTTTGAATCTGTAAAAGTTAATCGCCAACTTAGACTACAGTTTAATATTCAACTCAACTCAGCTTCCTTTGAATATCTATCTTGGATCGTCATGGCCGGGCTTGTGGATTTTAGTGTTGAAAGCTTAGTTGTTGATGGCTTTAAGACCGATCTTCCGCATTTCATTGAGCGCGACTTCTTTGTTTACGCCGCGGCCATGGAGTATTACGAGGAAACAGGCTTTTCGGCGGCTGGTGATATCGATTACGCCAATCATCCACAGTTTAGTTTTGCCCGCGATCAAATGTTGCCTTTGGCAAAAATGCTTAATCTTTGGCGCACTAATCGCCCGGCATTCTTTGAGCACCTTGTCTTAAGACGTAAAAAACTTGATGGCGGCGTGCTGAGTATTGAGGCATACCTGCAAAGAACTGATCTTTCTAGAAAACAAAGAGAAGCAGCTCTTATGTTAGAGCAAATGTTTAACCAAACTTACTAAGCTTCACTTTCCATCTAAGAATATTTTCTTCACAATACGGGCATGAAATCTATCATGCCCTTTTTTATACTTATTTTTTGTGGATTTGCTATGAGCAAAGACTTTACAGCTCCCTATGACGGCGAGCGCTTCCAAAACCTGGAGCCGGTGCCCGATAAGCCTTTATCTGATCTGTTAAAATGGCGCTTCACCGGTGAGAGAGAGACGTGGCCGACATGGATCGAGTCGGCGCCTGGAAATATCTTAAAACAGCGCACGCAAAAAGGTGAGGTCCATTGGAATGTGATTAATCACTCGAGCATTCTCATTCAAATTGATGGTGTTAATATTTTAACTGATCCAATTTGGAGTGAGCGTACTTCTCCAGTTTCTTTTGCTGGGCCAAAGCGGGTGCGAAACCCGGGATTAAAATTTGAGAGCCTGCCACCGATTGATTACGTTTTAATCAGCCATAATCACTATGACCATCTAGATATTCCAAGCCTAAAACGTTTAAAAGAAAAGTTTAATCCACAGTTTATTGTCGGACTTAAAAATCGTGAGCTTTTAGAAAATGAAGGAATCACTAAAGTCTTAGAGATGGACTGGTGGCAAAAGCTTGAGCTTGAACCATTGGTCATTCATTTTGTGCCAGCTCAACATTGGTCGGCACGGGGCTTATTCGATAAAAGAAAAATGCTTTGGGGTGGTTTTTATATTCAAGGTAGCTCGAACATTTACTTTGCCGGCGATACCGGATGGGGAAATTTCTTTGAACAGATCAAAAGTAATATTGCTCCACCAGATTTATCATTTATTCCCATCGGTGCTTATGCTCCGCGCTGGTTTATGAAGAATTTCCATATTAATCCACATGAATCCGTTCGTGCCCACAAAGCCTTAGGTTCAAAACAATCGGTGGGCATTCATTTTGGCACCTTTCAATTGACTGATGAGGGCGTAGATGATCCCATCAAAGACCTTCAAGCAGCGATGCAAGCACAAGAAGTAAGCGCTTTTGAAGTACCAGTTTTTGGTGAGACAAATGTTTTTTCAAAAGGAGAAAGTCATGAGTGATAAAGCACTGGCCGTTGGCCACATTCCTTCGGGACTATTTATTGTAACAACTGTTGATGGCGATAAAAAAGATGGCTACCTAGCAAGCTGGGTTCAGCAAGTTTCTTTTGAGCCACTGGTTGTTGCTCTTGCCGTGAAAGCTGGTCGTCCAGGTTATGATCACATCATGTCTGGTAAACCTTTTGCCATCAATATCGTAGGCGAGCACGAAACTCAATTTATGCGCCACTTTTGGAAAGGTTATGAGAAGAGTCCTTTTGGCGAAATTCCCCATGAAGTAAATGAGCAGGGCGGACTAGTGATTAAAGATGCGAAATCGGCCATCACTTGCAAGCTGTCTTCAAAGTCTCATCCGGGAGATCATGAAGTGGTTTTTGCAGAGGTCTTAGCTTCCAATGTTTTTGAATCAGAAGCTAAGCCAAAAGTGCATATTAGAAAATCTGGTTTAGATTACTGAGCCTTGCATGGAGTGACGTTGGCCGTGACTTTTACAGCAACGTCATTCCACGTTTTGCCTTCGTGAAGAGCGCGACAAACAGTACTAATTGATTTGTAAGCTTTATCAATAGCAAAGTCATACATATCAAGAGTTCCGGTCATCACCAACTTGTCAGCAGAAAGATCAGGTGAGAGAGCAACCTCTACAGTTTTACTGCCAAGCTTTACATCAACACGGGCCAAGCCTCTTTCAAACTTAGTTACTTTGGCCGTGGCATTTTTACCAATCAACTTAAAGAAACTATTTTTGAGGTTGGAGTCACGTGAGGCATCACCGCTTTTAGGCGTTGTGATATTCATATCAAGCTGAGCTCCTACTAAAAGCTCTGCAAGATCTTTGGCCTTGGTTTTACCTTTATAAGTCACTTCTTCAAAAGTTCCGCTGACACCTAGCTTGGCGGCTGTTTTATAGCCGGTCCACTGAAGAGCAATACTCTTTTGGTCGAGTTCGAGGCAGGCATGAGAAGTGAGAGGGAAAATAAAAAGAATAGTCAGTAACAATCTCATTTGTTAATCCTTGTGAATGAGTCAAAGAATTGAATACCCTCAAGATTTTTTTGTAAATATTGATAATGATATTCATCGTCTTGGTCGAATTACACTTAATCTACACTCTGATGGATTCACCGTCGAAATTGATATTGTGCAAAAAGAGTCGCGCAAGATTTGGCATCATGTAGACACGCTCTATAAACTCGAAGCACATGATGATGCGTTGCAAATAGCAGTTCAACGACTTTCACAATTTTTATCGGGCCAAGGTTAAAAGTAGCGTCACGTGCACGTCGCAGCATTTGCGAATTCGTCAAAACCTTGACTCTCTCTTTTGAAATACTTTAAGTATTTTCTTATACTTAGCTTCTCTTTAAGGGGACGCAAAAGTTGGCACACTCTATGCAATAGGTATTAGTGTGTGTGTGTAGGAGCCTAGAATCTAGGATTGATTCAAAACTCCAATCAAATGTCTCTCGAAAAACCCTAGTGAAAGCTAGGGTTTTTTGTTTTTGGGACTCAAAAATAATTTAAACTAAATTGAATTAAGAATCATGGCAGCAACAGCTTTAGCACTGGTGCCTGATACGCAGTCGTAGATGGGATTAAGTTCGTAAAATCCTGTGATCGATGGCGTTTTATATTCAGTCATCTTCTTTTGGTAACGTCTATGTAATGCTCGCACAAACATAAGTGGCAAGCCGGCAGGATTCACAGCGCTGACGGCCGGCATCTCAAACCCATTGATAGCATCGAGGTCCAAACTAAAAACTGTAAGCTCTTCTTTATTAATATTTAAAAGCTCATCTAAATAGTGGCGATCGAAATTGGTAAAACCCAGCGTGTCATTCTCAATTTTATCTAGGCTATGAACATCCATCTTCATGCCATTCCAATTGGCCGCCGCATTGGCGAAATCTTGAATGCCAATTTGTGTAATGCGCGATCTCTCTTTCGCAAGTTTTTGAAACTGTCGAAAGGGAGTTCCCGAGTGCTCGACTAGGTCATCACGCGTATCAAGATGGGCATCAATATTGATGACATGAATTGGTTGTTGATAACACTTAGTAAGTGCGGCCAGCAGTGGATAGATATGATCGTGCCCGCCGCCGACATGAACAATATGCGATCTGCTCTTTGTTTGCAGCATACTGGTAATGACATTGGTTTGCTTTAATTGCATAGATTCAAAACTTTCATTATTAGCCTGAACGACTTCTATCACTTGAACTTTGTGTTGCTCGGATAGACCTAATGAAAACTTTTTCAAACAATGAACAATGCATTTTGGTGCTAGAGCGCTGCCGCGGCGACCACCATTTCTCATCACGCCCTCATCATGAGGAGCGAGCATAATAACTTTGGCACAGTCTTCACTCGTGATGAGTGAGCCACGCTGAGTGCTTGATCTCGAAGCGAGATTCTTATTAATTTCTTCATGAGTTTTGGCTTGGGCTTTCATGCGTAGCAGGATACCATAATATTTATGAACAAACAGCATCCTGAACACGCTGGCCAGTGGTTTATCTTCAAAGGTGAACAGCACCGAGGCCCTTACCAAACGGAAGAGATGGTTAATCTATTTGCCCTTGGGGTGATAGGTCATCGCGATCTGGTTTGGCGCGAAGGCGGCGGTACGTGGATGGCCTTTTGTGATCAGGCGGCTTTTAAAGAATTGATCTTCAAAGAGGAACAACCAGAGGAAGAGCTTCCTCCCATCGAAGTTCCGACTGCGAAGCCTGTCGAAAGTGAATTTAAAGTTGAGATGCCACCACCTCCGGTTCCCGATGAAGTCGAGCTCGCTCTGGAAGAAGAGGAGCTGCCTGAGTTACCGCCAGATCTCCCCTTGGAGGTTGAGACTTTCGTTGAAGAAGAGCAAGAGCTTGTAGAAGAAAATGATAAAACATCTCCGGCGCTAAGTTTTCAAGATGCAATTATTGAAGATGATGACGAGAATGAAGATGATGACGAGAATGAAGATGAAGACGATCGGTCCACTCGCTCTTACGCTAAAATCGTCGCAGGGATTTTCTTTGTCGTCACATTAGTCGCAAGCCTATTGTGGTTCACGCAATTTCGATTACAGACCTATGATCTTATCGGACTTGAAAACGCCGAGGTTCAAAACTTTAATGCCGTCTTAATTGATCAAAAGAGTGATCATCTGGTGCGCTTGACCAAGGATTCCAATGTGGTTTGGGCAGCTGTGCCTGGCGTGATTGAAGGTGAGGCCTACTTGAAATTAACCAGTGTTGCAGGGAGAGTCCTGGCCACAGATCCGGTAGCAATGACTGCTCAAGGAGAAATGGTTCAGGGGCTCGTACCATTTAAGAAATTCGAATTTTCATCAGGTCAGCAGTTAATTCAAGGCGAGTATGACTACCAAGTAGCGGTAAGACCAAAAGGAGCTGTCTCAAGACTAGCTTCCATTCTTGCCCCGTATCCACTGTTTAATAAAATTTCATGGGTTAAAAACCATACCAAAGGTCATACCTACACTGGCAGACTCAGTTTTTATAATGGATCAAAAACAAAGTTCGACTCTGACCTAGAAGATTTCAAATCAAAAATCTGGGTGTCGATGTCTAAGCCGCTTAAGAATCGCCTCGAAAAATATGAAACACTTAAGCAGTTGGGACTAAAGCTTCACGAGCTTTGGCACGACAGACTTGGAGTGGCCGTGACTTGGCGAGCTTTTAAAAAGTACGATGCTGGTTATGCCAGAGATATCGCTCCAGTGCTTCAAGACTTGATTGTTGATTCGGTTAGAATTGCCAGAACTTATGAAGACGAAAGCCCACTAGTGTCTAGGCTTTATAAAGAGATTGAAGAGACGGGTAAGCAAGTTGCCGAGCTGGCTAGTACCATGTCAAAAGATTCTAAAGCAGTTAGGCGCTATCGCAATAGCGATAAAGCGAGACTTAAGAGTCAGTTTGAATCCATGTGGAATCCCATCCTTGAAAAAATTGACAGCAAAATTAAGGCTCTTCGAGTAGAGTTTGAAAACCTCGAGCAGGGCTATAAATCTAATTGAAAATTAGTCAGCTGCTTCGTTTCAAATTTTTGATCTGGATTAAATCCACCTTTACCGTCGCGTACAACTTTTGAGCCCCAAAACTTTGGATCGTGCTCATAGATAATGGTTAAATTCTTTTCTAAAACAAATTCAAGAAATTGACGCTTATCTTTGGTCGTAACTCCAGGAGCAATGTCGTAACCCATGACCCAGGGAATATGCACATGATTTGAAGTGGGAATCAAATCGGCCAAGTAAATAAACTTATCATCATAAGGGTGCATCAGATAAGGCGTGTGGCCAAATGAGCACTTAAAACGAAGTGAACCACCACCGTCATACTTTAAAATCTCGCCGTCATTTCCCTCATGCCAAACAATATTCGAGTTGGAGCGGTAGTAGTCAACAACGGGATCGAAGTTATGGGTATGAAAAGAGCCACCATCGCGTTCAGTTGGAGCGTGAGCGTATGCCCAGTGGTCGCGGTGAAGGTGAAGTCTGGCATTTTTAAAAACTGGGGTGAGCGTCTTGTCTCCATCAGCGATTCCAATTCCGCCCACATGATCAAAGTGCAAGTGGGAGATGACCAGGTCGGTGACGTCAGATGGCTTTTTTCCAATGGCCTCAACCGCTTTTGTAAGCGGATCTTTTTGTCCGCGCACATCAAAGCGCGCATCAAACTTGTCGCCGTGGTAATCGCCAATACCGGTATCAATGACAATCAGCTGGGTTTTGGTTTCAATTGCCATTAAGCGCAGCGACATGTCGACGCGATTTTGTTCATCGGCCTCGTGAACTTTATTCCAAAGAGGTTTGGGTATGATGCCGTACATCGCGCCACCATCAAGACGAAAATAGGCGGGTTCTAAAGTATAGTATTTTAGCTCAGTCATAGATTCTCCTCAATATCGACGCTATTGTCTTTGATTGAGGATTTACAGTCAAAGATCTCATAAAAATCAACGGTTTCCGGCGCAATGCTCCTAGCAGGATGCGACGCTACCCCTTAAGATGAGCCCATCCAAACTGACACGCTGAGTGCAACTGCCAAACGGAAGATTTTCCGAGGAGAAATACATGAACGTGCACGAATACCAAGCTAAAGATCTTATGCGCCAATTTGGCATTAAGGTTCTTGGCGGTAAAGTCGCAAAGACTGTTGATGAAGCAGTCAAAGCAGCCGAAACCCTAAAGACTAAACTTTGGGTTGTTAAAGCTCAAATCCACGCCGGTGGGCGCGGTAAAGCTGGTGGCGTAAAGCTGGCTAAGAGTTTAGATGAAGTTAAAGCACACGCTTCAGAGATTCTTGGTAAGACTTTAATCACTCACCAAACAGGTCCTGAAGGTAAAAAAGTACTTACTCTTTTTATCGAAGAAGGTTGTGACATTGAACACGAGTACTATGCAGGTCTCGTTCTAGATCGTAACACTGGCAAGATCACTTTCATGGCATCTTCTGAAGGTGGCGTAGAGATTGAAAAAGTTGCCGAAGAAACGCCAGAAAAAATTATTAAGGTCGCTATTGATCCAGCAGTAGGCTTCACTCCATTCGTTGGGAGAAAGCTTGCTTACGGTATTGGTATGAAGGACAAAGACCTCATCAAGAAAGCTTCGGCGTTCTTTGAAGGTCTTTATAATCTTTACGTTGCTAAAGACTGTACGATTGCTGAGATCAACCCATTGGTCACAACAAAAGACGGTGAAGTGATTGCTCTTGATGGCAAATTGAACTTCGATGACAACGCTCTCTTTCGTCACCCGGATATCGAAGAGCTTCGCGATCCAACTGAAGAAAGTGAAAAAGAATTAGAAGCGGCTAAGTACGGTCTTTCGTATATCTCTCTTGATGGCAATATCGGCTGTCTTGTTAATGGTGCCGGTCTCGCTATGGGAACAATGGACATCATTAAGCTTCACGGTGGAGAACCAGCCAACTTCCTAGATGTGGGCGGCGGAGCAACGAAAGAGACTGTTCAAAAAGCATTCTCAATTATTCTTTCTGATGAAAATGTTAAAGGGATTCTCGTTAATATTTTCGGTGGGATTATGAAATGTGACATCATCGCCGAAGGCGTTGTTGGCGCAGCTAAAGAGCTTGGAGTTAAAGTTCCATTGGTTGTACGTCTTGAAGGTACAAACGTTGCTCTAGGTAAGAAAATTCTTAACGAGTCTGGTCTCGAAATTATTGCTGCAGATGACTTGGCCGATGCCGCTAAGAAAGTTGTTGCTGCAGTAAAAGGTAAGGAGGCTTAAGATGGCCATTTTAGTTGGACGTGACACTAAGCTTGTTACAGTTGGCTTTACTGGTAAGCAGGGGACATTTCACTCTTTGCAATCACGTGATTACGGCACAAACTTTGTTGGTGGTGTAACTCCTGGCAAGGGCGGAACCGTTCACGAAGGCTTCCCAGTCTTTAATACAATGAAAGAAGCGGTGGAAAAAACTGGCGCAAACGCTGCCATGATTTTTGTTCCACCTCCGTTTGCAGCTGACTCAATTCTCGAGTGTATTGATGCTGAAATGCCTTTGATCATTGCGATCACGGAAGGTATTCCAATCGTTGATATGATCAGAGTGAAAAGCGCACTTAAAGAATCTAAGTCAAGATTGATTGGACCTAACTGTCCAGGCATCATCACTCCAGGTGAGTGTAAGATCGGCATTATGCCAGGTCATATTCATATGCCAGGTAAAGTCGGTGTTATTTCTCGTTCAGGTACTCTGACTTACGAAGCTGTTTATCAATTAACTCAAAGAGAAATTGGTCAATCAACTTGTGTAGGTATTGGTGGAGACCCAGTGAATGGAACAAACTTCATTGATATGCTTGAACTGTTTGAAAAAGATAAAGATACTGAAGCTGTGATCATGATCGGTGAAATCGGTGGTAGCGCTGAAACTGATGCTGCTCGCTGGATTCAAAAGAATATGACTAAGCCTGTTGTTTCTTTTATCGCTGGTGCTTCAGCTCCAGCCGGTAAAAGAATGGGCCACGCTGGCGCTATCATCTCTGGTGGAGATGACACGGCAGAAGCAAAGTTCAGAATTCTTGAACAATGTGGTATCAACGTTGCTCGCTCACCAGCAGAACTTGGTGAGACTATGGAACGCGTACTTAAACAAAAAAACGGTTAATAAAGAGAATTTAAAGGGAGTCTATTATGCAAAAAACATTTAGCATCATTAAGCCAAACGCAGTTGAAGACAATAATATCGGTAATATCGTTGGTCGCTTTGAAAAAGAAGGCCTTCGTATTGCTGCTGCTAAACTTGTTCACCTTTCAAAAGAGAAAGCTGAAGGTTTCTATATCGAACACAAAGAGCGTCCATTCTTTGGTTCACTTGTTGGTTTTATGACTTCTGGCCCAGTTCTTCTTATGGTTCTTGAAGGCGAAAATGCTGTAGAGAAAAACCGTAAAATCATGGGTGCTACAAACCCAGCTGATGCTGAAGAAGGAACACTTCGTAAGCTTTATGCTAAATCAATCGAAGCCAACGCAGTTCACGGTTCAGACTCTGCTGCTTCTGCTGAGCGCGAGATTAACTACTTCTTTGATAAGAATGAAGTTATTGGTCGTTGGTAGTTTTTATTTAGAAAGACTAAACAAAGGCTTCCTTTAGGAAGCCTTTTTTTTTTTGCGGCCACGTTCTAAACCATTGTTGATCGATGTTCCAGAAACCATGTCATTATTACAACCTGCGTTGTATCTAGCGACGCTTAGCGATATTATGGGTACGTATTATGCTCCAAATGGAGGTTTTTGTGGCTTTTAATATTGGTGATTATGCGGTTTGCCCAGGCCATGGTGTGGGACAGGTCGTAGATCTTAAAGAGACTGAGCTAGGCGGCGAAGTAAAGCAGTACTACTCAGTAAAGATTATCTCAAACGGTATGACCGTAATGGTACCAACAGATACTGTTGATGGTATCAGAGGTCTCGTTGGCGAAGACGAGATTACCTTGGTTTACAAGTTATTGAATGATCATGAGGTTGAGGTCGACAATTCGACTTGGAACCGCCGTCATCGCGAATATATGCTTAAAGTTAAAACAGGCTCACTTCTTGAAATTGCCGACGTTTTAAGAGCACTATTTCTACTTAAAAATCGTAAGAATTTAAGTTTTGGCGAAAAGAAGATGCTTGATCAGTGTAAAGATCTTATCGCTCAGGAAATTTCACTTTCTAAAGGTGAAGAGAAAACAAACGTCAAAACCAATATCGATTCATTTTTCAACTAATCCTGCTGCATCAAAATCACAGCTTTTGATGCAGAGTCTTTCTCTTTGAGCTACAATAGTCAGGCTCAGGGAGGCGCTCGTGGCTCACGAAATCAAAGTCTTTAATAATTTATCTAGATCTAAAGAATCCTTTAAGCCGATACAGGCAGGAAAGGTTAGCTTTTATTCTTGTGGACCAACCACTTATGACTTTCTTCATGTCGGAAATGCCCGTGCCCTCGTAGTCGGGGATTTGATCAATCGTATTTTTAAGGTCCTTGATTACGATGTGACGTTTGTACGTAATTTTACTGACGTTGATGACAAGATTATTGAACGCGCCAACGAGCTGAAAGTAAAGGCCCTAGATCACGCTCAACAATACGTCGATGAAGCTCTCGCCGATATGAATAGTCTTGGTATGCTGCCGGCCGATCACACGCCAAAAGTCAGCGATACCATGCCTGAAATTATTCAGATGGTAGAAACTTTGATCGCTAAAGGCTTTGCCTATGAAGTCGACGGGGAAGTTCTCTACCATGTTCCGAAATTTAAAGAATACGGCAAGCTCTCAAAAGTAGAACTTGAAAGCCTTCAACACGGTGTTCGTGTTGAAGTTGATCAAAAGAAAAAAACATCCTTCTGACTTTGTCCTATGGAAGCCGGCGAAGCCGGGTGAGCCTTCATGGGATTCACCTTGGGGCAAGGGCCGTCCGGGCTGGCATATTGAATGTTCCGCTATGTCAAAAAAGTTCCTCGGGGAGAGTTTTGATCTTCACCACGGTGGAATTGATTTGATGTTCCCTCATCATGAAAATGAGATCGCTCAAAGTGAAGCGGCCAATGGCTGTCAGTTCTCAACTTGTTGGGTACATAACGAGTTTTTAAATTTTGGTAATGAGAAGATGTCCAAGTCTCTTGGCAATGTTGTGACCATTCGAAAATTCGTAGAAGAGTTCGGCGGTGAAATTTTGCGCCATATGCTGGCATCGGTTCACTACCGCTCAAAAATGGATTGGAGCGAAGACGTTATTCGTCGAGCGCTTGATGAAACTGAGCGTCTGCATACTTTTGCATTGGAAGTAAAAGGCTTTGAGCAGGGTGATCACGAAGCAGCTCTTAGCGAGCTTGAAGGCTATATTCCTAAAATGAAAGAGGAGCTGGCCAACGACTTTAATATCCCAACTGCGACTCTGGCTTTTTATAGCTTTATGAAAACCATTAACCGCGAGTATCAGGGTAAAAAGCCCTCGGCCAAAGCCTTAAGTGTGATAAAAGAGACGGTCGAGTTCTTTACGCTTGCAACAGGTCTCATTCATGCAGATGCCCAGGCAGTACTTGGAAAAGTAAACGCTGCTAAGGGGAAACTCTCAGGTCAGGCAGGAAAGCTAGACGCTGCCGCGATTGAACAATTGATTAAAGATCGCGCCGAGGCTCGTGCTAGTAAAAATTGGGGTCGCGCTGATGAGATTCGCGATCAGTTTAAAGCAGCTGGCATTGTACTTAAAGATAATCCAGATGGAACAGTTAGCTGGAGTTATGAATAGTCGTAACTCCATATTTCTAGTTTTATTACTTGGGATAATTTCGAGTGCTGCCGTGGCTACAGACTTTGTAATCGCGGTAGGTGAGTCGCAATTACAGATTCATCCAAGGGTCGAGTCCTATCTTCATGAAGTCATTCTTCCTATCTATAGAAAAGTAGGACTTAAGCCAAAACTTGTTATCTTGCCGATGGCACGTCTTAGAATTTTACAAGATAAAGGGGAAATTGATGCTGTCGGTGGTAGTATCTATAATCCGGCCATTGAAAAAAACTACCTGCCAATATCAACCCCAATTACCGATGAAGTTAGTATAAACCTATACCGTTTGCCAAAACTTGGCACGAAAGAATTAAATGTCGCTTTTGTAAAAGGAGAGACAGGTATTAATCTTTATAAGCAAAAGTATGGCGCAATTAAAACTAAATTTCATGAGGTTCGAAACCGTGAAATACTTTTTTCAATGATGAAGCTTAAGAGAGTCGATGCCATGGTGACTGGCAACTTTTCGGTTGAAACGCATTTTTCACCTGCTGAATACAAGTCGCTCGAAATTGAACAGTTACAGCGTGTCACTGTTAGTCATTATGTTAATCGCAAACATAGTGAAATACATAAAAAACTAGAGAGCGAAATCAAAAAGTTAGATCAAAAAAAGAAGTTTCGCCTTTTTCACTTTATTAAAAATGAGAAATAACTCTTCCCCATACTAAGTGAAAGACAATCATAGTGAGGATGGCCATGCCAATTCTTATAATGACAAAGCTTGGCGATAAACAGATCTCATGAAATCTTCTGAAATACTTAAGCACTAAGCTTTGTGGCGTCAGTCCCATAAGCCAAGTCGCTAGAGATAAAAGAAAAACTAGCTCAAACATTGCCAACAAAAATGAAATTTTCTGCGGAGTGTTTTGAGCCTCGATACGCAAGACATCAACTTCTTTCTCGATACACTCAGGTCGAGCCTCTATAGGTAAGAGGTTGCAGTAGGCTTCTTTTCGATCGGCTATCTTTGAGAAGCAATTAGCTTTGAAATAATTTCTCTTAATCGCGTGGCACTGATCAGCCTCTCGATCTTTTAGCGCCAAGTCTAGCAATGTTCTATCCTCATGCAATTGCAGTAACAGCATAGGAGTTAGAATGAAGAAAAATGCAATGGCCCTTAAGAAATACTTAGATTTTAAGAATTTCATTTTTATTTGTAATGACATATTCGAGTGCAATGTCTCGAAGGTTATAGTGACTCGCCATGGACCTACCGTAGGCACCAGTATCGGCGATAACTAAGACATCGCCTGCTTTGAGACTTGGAAGCTCGCGCCCTTTGGCAAAACAGTCAGTTGTTTCGCAAATAGGACCAACCACTTCCCATTTAAAAGTTTCACCTTGAGCTTTAGTAATAGGGTAGATCTCATGGTGGGCATCATAGATCGCGGGTCTAGCAAAATCATTCATACCAGCATCGACAATAGCGAAGCGGTAATCTTCTGAAGTTTTTGTGCGTACAATCCTGGTGACTAAGACTCCACAGCGAGCTGCAATATAGCGTCCGGGTTCAAACACGGTAGCGACACCTTCATGATTCTTAAGCCCTTTAAGATTCTCGGCAACGACTTGCATATACTTTTCAGGTGAAGAAATCTTGCTTTCATCTTCCATGGCATAGTCGATACCCAGTCCGCCACCCACATCTAAAAACTTTAATGGGGTGGAGATTTCATTGGCCACACCCACCATTTCGCGAATGGCTTGAGCGGTTGCGCTTAAGTCGGTGAGTTGAGAGCCAATATGAATTGAAAGCCCAACCAGGTTGGCGTGTTGCCATAAGTCCTTGTTCGCAATCAAAGCTCTGGCATCATTTGAGAGCATGCCAAATTTATGGGACTTGTTACCAGTAGAAATATGCTTATGGGTAATAACATTAACTTTTGGATTGAGTCTTAGAGCGACGTTAGCCTTAATACCTAATTCTTTAGCGGTGGCGGCTACCATTTCCATTTCTTCCATACTTTCAACGTTGATCGAAAGGATATTAGCCTTGATGGCCTTGGCAATTTCTTTTTGCGTCTTGGCCACTCCAGAGAAAACAATTTTATTGGGATCGAGCTCGCACTCTAGAGCGCGAGTTAGCTCGCCACCAGAAACTGTATCAGCACCACAACCCATGGAGCCCAAAGTTTTAACAAGCCACGGGTTAGGGTTAGCTTTTAGTGCAAAACAAACAATCGGATTTTGAATATTGGCAGAGGCAGCCGCATTCATAAATGTTTGGTATTGATCTTTTAAAGTTTTCTCACTGTAGAGATAGAAAGGGGTCTCGATTTCTTGGACTAAATTACTCAGTTTAAGACCATCAAACTGAAGGTCAGGGGTACTAAAATCTAATGGGGCGCGGGCGGTTTTTTTCATACCTGTATGCTACCCTTGGAATTATCAAAGGAAAATAGATGAGTGGTGGTAGTCCTTTTAAGCTTGTGTCAAAGTATCAGCCCGCTGGAGACCAGGGGGAGGCGATCAAGCAGTTAGATCAAGGCTTCAGCGATGGTAAGCAGTTTCAAACACTACTGGGCGTAACCGGCTCGGGTAAGACCTTTACGATGGCCAATATGATTGAGCGCCTAGGCAAGAAAACGCTTATCTTGGCCCATAATAAGACCCTAGCGGCTCAGCTTTACGCTGAATTTAAAGAGTTTTTTCCAAACAATGCCGTTGAATATTTCGTCTCATATTATGACTATTATCAACCGGAAGCCTACGTTCCTGGATCTGATACTTATATTGAAAAAGACTCATCGGTAAATGATGAGATCGATAAGCTTCGCCACTCGGCCACCAGGTCTCTACTTGAGCGAGACGATGTGATCGTGGTTGCTTCAGTCTCGTGCATTTACGGTATTGGTTCACCTTCAGAGTATAAAGAACAACGCTACAAGCTTTTTGCCGGCGATAAACTTGATCGGGATGACTTTTTAAGAAAGTTAGTGGCCATTCAGTACGAGCGAAATGATATCGACTTTACTAGAGGTCGCTTTAGAGTTCGAGGTGATCTGGTTGAAGTTTTTCCCGCCCACGAAGATGCCAATGTTATTCGACTTGAGTTTTTTGATGATGAGCTTGAAAATATAACGATCGTCGATCCACTTCGCGGCAAGGTTCTCGAGAGTTTAAGTAGTGTGACGATCTATCCAAAGTCTCACTACGTGGTGGGTGAAGAAAAACTTAAAAGTGCCATTGAAACGATTAAGATCGAGCTTCGACATAGACTTCAAGAACTTGAAGCCCAAGAGAAACTAGTCGAGCGGCAAAGGCTTGAACAGCGAACCATGCTGGATCTCGAAATGTTAGAAGAGATGGGCTTTTGCACCGGGATTGAAAACTACTCGAGGCATTTAACCGGTGCCAATGAAGGGGAGCCACCACCTACACTCATTGACTTTTTTGGCGATGATTTTCTTTTCATTATTGATGAATCGCATATCACTTGTTCCCAAGTTGGTGGTATGTACCGCGGAGATAGGGCCAGAAAAGAAAACTTAGTTAACTTCGGTTTTAGACTTCCTAGTGCCCTTGATAATAGGCCACTCAATTTTGAAGAGTTTGAATCCAAGTATTCAAAAGTAATGTTTGTTTCTGCGACTCCAGGAAATTATGAGTTAGAAAAAACTGGTGGCGAGTTTATTGAGCAAATCATTCGCCCAACTGGATTACTTGATCCAGTGATTGATGTTCGAGATGCCGGTGGTCAGGTTGATGATTTTTTAATTGAGGCCAAAGCCGTGATCAAAAAAGGCTTTCGCGTTCTGGCGACCACATTAACTAAGAAGTTGGCAGAGGAGTTGACGTCCTATTATCAAGGCGTCGGGATGCGAATTAAGTATCTTCACTCCGATATCGATACCTTGGAGCGAATGGAAATCTTAAGAGATCTTAGGCTAGGAGAGTTTGATATTCTCGTCGGTATCAACCTTTTGAGAGAGGGACTCGATCTTCCAGAAGTTGCTCTTGTTGGAATTTTAGATGCTGATAAGGAGGGCTTTCTTCGCAGTGAGCGTGCCCTTATTCAAACCATAGGTCGAGCTGCTAGAAACTCGGAAGGGAAAGTGATTCTCTACGCTTATAAAGAAACTAAAAGCATGCAAAAAGCGATTTCGGAAACTTTAAGGCGTCGTGGCATTCAAGAGCAGCACAATAAAGAGCATGGCATCGAACCAGCGACCATTATTAAATCTGTTAGTGGTGGTGTGATTGAAACTCTGCGCGGTGTAAAAGGCTCAAAGAAAGGCAAGAAAGCCGCCAAGGTTATTGAACATATTGATTTGGCCGCTATCGATAAACGTATTGTTGAGCTTAAGGCGGAGATGAAAACCGCTTCAAAAGAACTGCGCTTTGAAGATGCTGCTAAAATTCGAGATGAGATTAAAGAGTTAACCCAAGCGCGGCTGATCTTTTAATAATGACCCAGAGGAAATATGATTAAAGGAATAAACCACATCACGTTAGCGGTCGCAGATCTAGATGTCAGCTTCAAGTTTTATAGGGAAATCTTAGGTTTAGTCCCACAGTTTAAGTCTAAATCAACTGCTTACTTCAAAAATGGAAACTTATGGCTCGCTCTATCTAAAAGCTCAAGTAGATTACAAACGAATCCCTCTGACTATACCCATTTTGCCTTTGATGTTAGTAGTGATCACTTTGATGAGTTAGCCTGTAGAATTGTTAAAAGTGGTTCGAAAATTTTTAAAGAAAATAGTTCTGAAGGTTTATCCCTATACTTCTTAGATCCTGATGGGCATAAACTTGAAATCCATATAGGTGATTTAAACTCAAGACTTTGTAAGTATAAAGCAATGAACTCAGGCGACCATGAATTTTTTGAAACAAGCTTTATCCGATCTGCAGCAGAAGCAGATATAGGTAATCTAACTGAGCTTGCTTTAAGATCAAAGGCTTTTTGGGGCTACTCCCAAGAGTTTATCGAGGCCTGTCGTCCACATTTGGAAATAACTGCTGAATATATTCGTAGTTGGCCGGTCAAAGTTCTAGAGCACCATGGCAAATTATTAGGGTTTTACTCTTTGAAAGTAATCACAGGAGAACAGAGGCTAGATAATCTATGGATTGAACCGAATGAGATAAAGAAAGGCTACGGACGATTACTTTTTAAGAATGCACTCATTGAGGCAAAAAACTTACATTGGGATCACTTTAAAATGGCCGTAGAGCCAGAGTCTGTAGCTTTTTATAATAAAATGGGTGCGGTGATGATTGGTTCTGTGAAGTCGAGGTTGAATGATGACTTGTTTTTACCGCATATGGAAATGAGAATATTTGAGTAACTGACGAGTCTGTATAAAAACTTTAAGTTAGCTTGGAGTAATACATCTGTGTTAGCCTCGCCACGCGCACGCGACAATCAACAGAGTGTTCATGCTCAAGTAAAACCTGTTCGAGGTCTCTGCCAAAGCCCATATCAAAAGCGAGCTTATCCGCTTCAATTTGCGCCTCAATGGCAGAAATCTTTCTGGTGCTGTGGTTATTAATCAAATGACCTAACTCGTGGGCCAAAATGGCCACGCCACGCATAGGGGAGGCAGACCTCAAGATTTGCACGAGATCGGGAAAGGCCAAGATGATATTTGTTTGTTTAACTGAAGACATTGCGCAGGCCAGATGACCTTGGCCGGCGATAATTAAGACTTCATTTCCTGTGGCCAGATAGTCGTAGACTTCTTTAGTCCATGAATCACAAAAGATAGTCATCAGGCGTGATAGAGAGGGATCTTTGGCAAACCATTGATGCTCAGGATGGGCCATAAAGCGCTTAATCATGGCCGCTTTATTGTGAGCTTTCTTTGGTCTAAGGCTTTTTAATACTTCAAACATAGATCCTCCATAGACTGTATCGGTCGAGGTAGTGACATCTTCATCGTGAATTTGAGGGGCAGGAAACTTCTGCCTGCCAATTTGGGTTAACAATGGGTTACAATGACTTATGATTAGAATGATTCTTCTTAGTCTTTTACTCGGTCTTCCTCCTGCTTTCGCGCAACAAAGCTCGGAGTCTTTTGTTGTAACGGCCCACGACGATCATTTTCGTGTGGTCGGCCCAGTTGGCTGGAAACAAGGCACGAGCATGACGCTACAAAATAAAACACTGGTGACAATGTATGGAGAAGTGCAAGCTGGCAGTGAGCGCAGAAAAGTTGGAAGTTTTAGTGTGAAGCCTGGCGAATATGTCTCCATAGATTTAAAACTAGCTAAAGGCGAAGAAGCTGTGCTGATTCCAATGTCGCCAGCATTTCAAGAAGTTCTCCTACAATTTGGAAGAAGGCCCTATGAGATTCCTCCGCAGAGGTAAACACCCTATAAAGAAAACGATTCTTGTTATCTCAGATATTCATCTGGGAGCGGGGGCCATTGTTAAAGGTCAACGCAATTATCTTGAAGACTTTCACTACGACGCCGAGATGGTTGATTTCCTTGAGTATTACTCTAGTGGCGAATATAAAGACCGCGAAGTTGAGCTAGTGATCAATGGCGATTTCTTTGATCATCTGGCCGTACCCTTTGTGCCATACTTTGATGATGAGTACTGGAGTGAGCCAGCAGCACTAGCGAAACTTGAAATGATTTTAAAAGCGCACCGGGAAGTGATCGCAGCGCTTAGTGAGTTTGCTTCGGGAAGGAAGAAGTCGATCGTCTATATTATTGGAAATCACGACGCCGAAATGATCTTGGAGAGTCTACAAAAAAGATTCCTAGAGTGCTTTGAAGAAAAAGATAGAGAGAAAGTTAAAATTATCGCTGATAACCAGCATGAGTATAAGCCAGTTGACGGTGTCGTCATTAAGCACGGTCACGAATACGAAATTGCGCACCAATATGATCCCAAGCAAAGTATTTTTCAAGACGATAAAGGGATCAACCACTTTATTCCACCTTGGGGCTCTTACTACGTGATTAGGGTCATTAATAAATTTAAAGAAGAGCGCGGCCATATCAATGCAGTTAGGCCGATTAAGAAGTTTATTATTAACGGCTTAATCTACGACACATTATTTACCTTAAGATTTCTTTTTCAAACTTGTTATTATTTCATCATGGTGAGATTTAATTTTCTTTTTCGCCAAAATAAAAGCATTCGAAACGCAATCTCTTATGCCGTCAGAGAACTTCATCTTTTTCAAGACTACGAAGAGCTGACTCAAGAGATGCTTAACAATGACGACGACATCAAAGCTCTTATTGTCGGCCACACTCATGAGCCTATTTTTAGAAGTAATGCCGATGGTAAAGTCTTCATTAACACAGGTACATGGACCAATATGTATCACTTAGACTTCGCCCGAGGTCGTGAATCAAGACAGCTCACTTATGCACAAATTGATGTGAAAGAAAAAGTGAAGCCAGGTCTACCGAAGTTCGCCAATCTAGAACTTGCCCTGAATAACTGGGAGGGAGCGAATAAGTTTCCTTACGAGGAATATCAGGGGAGTTGATAATTTTGACATACGGGTTATGAATCTGAACTACTTACATCCACAATCTGCCCTTTATGCCGATTCGAAACTGACGTTTCGCTCGTCACAAAGGATGACTCTGCATCATAGGCTTCGCCTATTCGCTTACCCTTGCTGCAAGTCGACGCTTTCGCGTGCGCCTTACATCAAGGATGACTCCGCGTCATGAGCTATGCTCATGAACGCGGGTCATTGATTAAAAATTTTTGCGATTTTGTCTTGAAGGGTATCGGCAGAGAAGGGTTTAACGATCACATTATTCACGCCTGCGCGGATTGCTTGCATCATTTTTTGTTGATCACTGTCGCCAGTCATAAGAAGAATCTTGATCGCCTTAGCAGGACTATTTCGAAGCTTACTCGTTAGTTCAATAATATTCATTTTTTCTAGTTGATATTCACAAATGATGAACTCAACAGGAGTATTTTCTTCGAGAGAAAGGTTAATGAACTCTAGAGCTTTAGTTCCATCTACCGCTTCTTTCACATTTTTAAATCCAATATTGGACAAAAGCTTTTTTACGCTTTGTCTCATGGTTGGACTTGAATCAACAACTAAAATACTCATGCTAGCTTTTAAGGGCATGCATTTCTCCATAAAACATTAGGCTACACTTTTAGTGTCCTCTTCTTGCTTCATTGTGTCCACTAGGTAAGATAAACTTTCGCTGATGAGAGGGCCAAACTCGAATTCCATACCTGGTAGGAAGTTTTTATTTCTAAAATTTAATACAAAAGTTTGAATACTGGATTTTGAACCATTCACTCGACCTGAACTAAACTCAAGCAGGTGAGAAGCCGCACCTAAAACCAAGGCGAGGGGCTCGATATATTGGCCTTTTTTCATCTGCGGGAAGCCTTGGCCATCATAGCGTTCATGGTGCTGTTCAATGATCGTTTTACAACGACTCGATAAATCTATTTGAGCTTTTCTGAGAATGTGCATACTAAGACCCGGATGCTTCTTCCATTCCTTAGTTAAAGCTTCGTTAAATTCAAGAAAAGGCTTACTCATACACACGTGCGGTAACTGAGTATATCCAAGATGAGAGTAAAACGTGGCGCAAACTAAGTCGCCAAGTGAAGATTCATCGGTAATACCACAACCCTTGGCTAACAGGTAACTAAGCGCTACTACTCGATTTAGGAAATTGTCTTCCGTTAATATCGTTTCACACAATAGAGAGGCTAGAGTTGTAGTTGAAGAGATTCTAGGACTAAAAGCAACAACTTCATTTCGAACCACATCAATCAGTGGCATAAAATCATCACTGGTCATGGCATCATTTAATAATGCCTTGAAGTTTTCCTTTGAGGCCTCTTGGTTTTCTTGCTGTTTGAGCTGACTTCTTCTTTTTTCCAGCTCATGAACGGGTGGTGGACGCAGATCTTCAACTTGGTCTTCGTTCAAACTGAGTTGCTGTAAAAAGCTTTCTCTTTGAACATCAGCAATTGCCAGCATTCCACCTTTTTCGACGATTTCAGATAAAAGCTTCCGTTTGGCAGAGGTAAATGGGCAATTGGCACGAAGGAAAGGGTAGTAACCATTATTGAGAGGGTTATGCACGAAAAGTTGAAATGAGAAGATCAATTGATCCCCAAGCGTCTCAACATTTATGAAGAAATATTTCTTACCTGGCTCTTTCATCAACTTGCCTTCTTCTTTCCAAATAAACTGCCGAAAAAGTTTTTCACCTTAGAAGCAGCACTTGTGTCTGACTTTTCATCTTTTTTCTTTTCAATTTTAGCATAGGGACCAGTTCCACCGAGCTCATAGAACTCATCTAATAGAGCGCCTCGAATGGTCTCTAAGACAGCTTCAACACCTCTTAGATTCTCTTCGCTAGTGCCTGCAGGAAAAAATCCCTGCGCCCAAGCAAATGTCGTTATCCCCTCAGTATAAGGATAATAGAATGTTGTTCTTTTTTGCTTAAAAGTTTTATCTGAGTAGGCTGGAACAATAGGGCAGTCAGCCGAAGACTTATGAATATTGATGATTCCATCTTTTGATTCCTGATCGAGCCAATTTCCAATCGTTTCTATTTTAAGTTGTCCATCGTTTGGGCCTTTGCCGTACTTCAGGGCAATAAGTACACCTAAATCATCGCGCAAGATCTCAAGAATACCTTTAATAACAGCTTCACGATCTTTTGTGTGATAGAGATAGAGTGATAAAGCCTTGATGAGCGCTGGACCCGACTTTAGCTTCGCCTCGCAAATTTCACCCTCTTTACTTGCCGCGCTTTGCTCTATCTCCTCAAGTTCCTCTTGTGTTAAATCTTCTTCATTTAATCCAATGGCCGAAGCAAACCCTAAAGGTTTTTTGGATTGTGCATCGTCTTCGAAAATACCAATTTCTTTTTTCTTGCCCAAAGAATAGCTAGTGCCACTAAATTGTTTTTTTAGGTCGCTGTAATCGATGGTTTGTTCACCTAAGTCCGGTTCAGGATCGACAATATATTCATTGTTTCGCATTTCTGAGCGTTCTTGCTTTTGCCTTCTCTCACGCTCTACTTCTTGCCACTCATCATCACCATGCTCTAGTGAACGACGAGAGTCGTAGTAGCCATCAATATCATCGGAGTGGGCATCGGCTTTATTTCCACCTTTTTCTTGGATATTCTCAGTATAGCCGGAACTCTTCGAGTTAAACTCTTTTTCAGTATAACCCTGAGACTCACGTTTTTTGGTATCGTCTTCAATTTCTAGTTGAGACTGTGCCTTCTCACGTTCGCGTTTTTCTTTGTCTTTACGTTTTTGTGCGCCGTAGTCTAAGTCAGTTTCTACTTCAAGCTTATTCGCTTTCTTACGTTCAATCTCTCGCTCTTCTTTCTCAGCAACAGGATCTTTTTCTTTATTCCTATCATCTTCAATGTCGAGTTCAGCAGTTGGGCGCTTATGCTCGCGCGCCTCTTTTTCTATTTTTTCACGTTGTGGAGCTTCTTTTGCTTCTTTTTCGACTTTAAGACTTGGTCTTTTTTTACGCAGTTTTTCTTCTAGCTCTTGAGCCAACTCATCGATAGAGGAATCTTCATCCTCACTCTCAAGATCAACTTTAGCCGCTCTCTCTTTTTTAGAGCGCTCTTTCTTTTCAGCCTTCTCACGTTCACTAGCTTCTTTTACTTCTTTTTCAATTTTAAGCTTGACCTTCTTTTCTCTAGTCTTCGTTTCTTCTGTTTGCTCTTCTTCACTAACGGGATCAGTTTCATCTTCACTGTCCTCAAGCGCTATTTTCTTTTTCTTCTCGACAGCGTTTTCTGCTTCATCCTCTGATAGAGCTTCTTCAGTTTCGTCTGAAGCATCGTCAATGAGTTCAAGATGGTGGCGTGCTATTTCGTCTTCTGCCTCATCTTCTTCAAGCTCTCTCTTTGCTTTCTCAAAATCATCTTCTGGCTCAATGTCGAGTTTTTTCTGTTGTTCTCGAGTCTCTTTTTCAGGGGCCTCATTTTGAAGAGGTTTTTCTTTTTCTGTCTCTTCTTCGTCTAGGAGAAGATTTACTCGCTTGGCTAAGTCTTCGACATCATCATCTTCTTCTTGATTTACTTTATCTCGTTGCTTTTTTTCATTGTTCTCAGCTTCACTCTGTGTGAGCTTATTCTTGTAGTGGCTCTCAATCGACTGCATAAGAGGGGACTGTTTCTTCTCAGCTTCCTCTTCGCTAGATTCTTCTTTTTTAGTTATTTTGCCTTTATAAAAGCCACCAATGGCTTCTTCTTTATAGGTCGACTTTTTAGGTCCTTGATCAGTCACAGAAGTTTCTTTTTGATCTTGCTCAGTCTCATCTTGGTTTGAAGCTTGGACCTCTCGTGCTTCTAACGTTTTCCTTTGTAGATCTTTCGAACCATCGTCCTCAGTACCATTTCCAAACTTTGCATCATAATCCGTGTCTTCTTTTCGAATAATGATTGATCTGAGAATCAAATTAACTTTGTACTGGAGTGTCTTTGGCGCAATTGGCTCAACGATACATTCAGTCAAACCAATCTTCATGAATTTATCGACAGCTCTTCTAGGAATCGCCTTTGGAGTTAAGAGCAAGACTTTAGTTTGATTTTTTTTAATCGCTACACGCGAAGCTTGTAAAAGTTGTGCCGTTTTTCTTGGATGAGCGGCAATGATAAGGGCCTGACCAATCTGTGGGATGAGCTGAACAGCTTCACTTAGATCCTCGATCTCATATATTTCTGTGCCCTGATCTTCGGACGCCTCTTCCATCACTTCGAAAAGTTTTTGCAACGTCTTTGAATACGGTTTGATGAATATAAGCGGTTTCTTGCCATCCATAGAGTACTAATCGTCTTTTTATTAGTTAATTTTAAGACTAAGTATAATAAGGAAGGAAATAATAGCGGACCGACTTTGTCAGGTTAAATATTTAATTTTATAGGAAAATATTTCTTAAAGTTTTCCAAATAACTCCGATGAGCTTTGTGTAAGTCCCACCTAGTGGGCAATAAATTTAAAACCAACTCGAGCAGTATGCTCATTGGTCCTCAAGGTGGGGATTTAGTCTCAGGGATTAGGGACAGTAGAACCAAGGAGGAAGCCAATGGGTTTGCGTATTAACACTAACGTCACGTCTCTAGCCGCTCAAAGAACACTCGGTCAGAACAACATGGAACAGGCAAGCACACTTAATAAGTTGTCGTCTGGTACACGTATCACAAAAGCATCTGACGATGCTGCTGGTCTCGCAATTTCTGAGAAATTGAAAGCCAACATTCGTGGTATGCAACAAGCTGAACGAAATGCCAATGACGGTATCTCTATGATTCAAGTCGCTGAAGGTGGCTTGCAAGAAGTAGGTAACATTTTGATCCGTATGCGTGAGCTATCGGTTCAATCAGCTTCTGATACAGTTGGTGATAAAGAGAGATCTTTCACTGACCTTGAATATCAGAACTTGAAGCAAGAAATCGAACGTATTTCACAAGTAACTGAGTTTAACGGCAAAAAACTGTTAAACGGTGAAGGTGATACTTATGATTTCCAAATCGGTATTCATAACGATGATTTCCAAGACAGAATTAAGTTTGATACGTCAATGCTTAACTCTTCAATTGGTAATCTAGGAGTTGACGGTATTGCCGTAAGCTCAAAAGAAGATGCACAATCAAGTCTTTCTACTTTGGATGAAGCGATTCAAAAAGTATCTGGTCAGCGCGCTGAACTAGGTGCTAAGCAAAACCGCTTGAGTTCAACAGTAAGTAACTTGCAAGTATCTACTGAAAACTTGTCTGCTGCTAACTCACGTATCCGTGATACTGACTACGCTGCAGAAACTGCGAAGAACACTAAGTTAAACATCTTAACTAACGCTGGTTCTTCAGTACTTGCTCAGTCAAACGCTCAAGGCCAAGCTGCCCTGAAATTGATTGGCTAATACAAGTTTACCTTTCTAAATAAGAAGAGAGATCGGTATATAAACCCCCTGAATAGGGGGTTTTTTTATTTTTAAAATAAAGCGTCAAACCAAGGCTTTTGATCACGTGGATCACAATCCGAAACCCAAAGATGTTTAACTTCAAGATAAGCGCGCATTCCTTCAACACCCATCTCGCGACCAAGACCTGATTGCTTAAAGCCACCAAAAGGCATGCCTGGATTTAAAAGATGATACTCATTAATCCAAACTGTTCCTGTTTCTAAGCGATTGGCGACAACTTGCGCTTGATCTTTGTTTCTACTCCACACCGCGCCGGCTAGACCGTACTTTGAATTGTTAGCGAGTGCTACCGCTTCATCAATTGTTTTAAAGCGAGTGATTCCAACGACTGGACCAAAAATTTCTTCGTAAAAAATAGTGTGATCCGGTGTGACTTCAAAAGCTGTCGGCTCGACGTAGTAGCCCTTATCAAATACTCCGCCGCTTAGCCGCTTACCGCCGGTCAATAGCTTGGCCTTCTCCTGCGTCGACTTATCAATAAAGGACATGACGGTCTTATATTGTTTTTCGTTAATGAGTGGGCCGTAGCCAGTGGCGATATCAGCAGGATCGCCAATTTTGATATCTTTGATACGCGAAAGGAATCTCTCCATGAATTTGTCATAGATACCATCTTGAACAAGTAGGCGAGTTCCTGAGTCACACGCTTGACCTTGATGATACAAAAATGCGTAAAGAGCACCATCGACGGCAATGTCGAGATCGGCATCATCGAGAACGATGTTGGGGGACTTGCCACCAAGTTCCATAGTCGTATTTTTAATCGTTGATGCACAATTTTTTAGAATCTCTGCTCCCACAGCAGTTGAGCCTGTGAAGGCGACTTTGGCCACTTTTGGATGAGCGACAAGTTGTTTTCCAACTTCTGCACCGCCTGTGATGATATTCACAACACCTGCAGGAACACCACATTCGTCTAGAATCTCAGCTAAAATTCCTGCTGATACAGGCGTTTCTTCAGCGGATTTAAGAACAGTCGTACAACCAGTCGCGAGAACTGGGCCAATCTTCCAGCCGGCCATGACGAGTGGGAAGTTCCAGGGAATAATCTGAGCGCAGACACCAAGAGGCTCGTAACGACGGAAGTTTTTAGAAAATCCCTCTCTTGAAGCGGCTTCATCTTGTTCTTCAAACTTGAAGCTGGCAGCAACCTTCGACATTACCTTAAAAAATGAGGCCGTATTATGGACATCGGCTTTAGCCTTTCTAACTGTTGAGCCTGAGTCGTGCACTTCAAGTTCGACTAATTCTTTAGAGCGCTCTTTGATTTTGCCAGAAATGGCCAAAAGAATTTCAGAGCGCTTAGCCGCATCCATATCGCGCCAAGCTTTACTATGGAAAGCACGATCGGCAGCATCAACTGCAGCGTCAACATCTTTGGAACTTGGCATATGGCAGGTAGCAATGGCTTCATCTGTCGATGAGCTTTTTGATACAAAAGTCTTACCGTCTGAAGAAGGTACAAATTTTCCGTCGATATAAAGTTTAATCTCTTTCATAACTATCCTTATTTACAATTTTTAACACTTAAAGCGACGCCTTGGCCTACGCCGATACACATGCTGGCCAGTCCTTGCTTTAAGTTAGAGTTTGTTTTCATTTGATTGATAAGTGTTCCTAGAATTCGTACACCTGATGCACCAAGTGGGTGACCAAGGGCAATCGCGCCACCATTATTATTTGTAATAGCGGGATCAATTTCAAGTTCACGAAGGCAAGCTAACGCTTGAGCAGCGAAGGCTTCGTTTAGCTCGACCACATCGAAATCAGAGACTTTCTTATTAAATCTCTTGCACAGAACTTTTACAGCTTCAACAGGTCCAATCCCCATAACGTTAGGATGGACTCCGCGTGCTCCAGCACCAGTGATTTCGACTAACGGTGTAAGCTTGTGGCGCTTTAAAAAGTCTTCAGAGACAATTACGGCCATGGCGGCTCCGTCATTCATACTGCTGGCGTTTCCTGCAGTGACAGTTCCATCCTTTCTAAAGACAGTGCGTAGTCCGGCTAAAACTTCAGCTGATGTATCAGCTCTTGGAGTTTCATCGCGCTCAACGCTGAACTCATTTTTCTTTAACTTAACCGTAACGGGTAAGACTTCTTCTTTAAAAGCTCCTGTGTCCCAAGCTTTTACTGCTTTTTGATGAGAAGCTAATGCAAAAGCATCTTGATCTTGGCGTGAAACTTTATAGTCGCGTGCGACTTCTTCGGCTGTTTCTCCCATTCCAAAGAGTGGGAACATGGCCTCCATCTTTGGATTGGGGAAACGCCAGCCAAAAGTTGTGTCATACATTTTTTGATCGCGCCCGTAAGGTCCTTCGGCTTTAGAGATAACATAAGGACCACGGGTCATACTCTCGACACCGCCAACCCAAATACAGTCGGCCATGCCACTGACGATTCGAGCATAGGCGTCGGCCACAGCATCGAGTGAACTGCCACACAGTCTATTGAGAGTTACCGCAGGCACTTCATAGGGGATTCCTGCAAGCACCGCGGCCATACGAGCAACGTTTCGATTGTCTTCGCCGGCTTGATTGGCACAACCCACTAGCACATCATCAATTTCTTTTGCATCGTAGGACAAACCATTTAAATGGTCTTTAAAAACATGGGCCATGAGATCATCGGGTCTTACACTTGAGAGTGCGCCACCAAGCTTTCCAATCGGAGTTCTTTTAACGTGGACAATATAAACTGGCTTCAAAGGGGCTCCTTAATCGAAACTAGGATGTTCAAGTTTTAGGGCGGGGGCACAGCGATAGCGCGGATCACCGGTCACTTCATAGAGTTCATCTAATAAAGTTGCAATATGTTGTGAACCGGTACGAGCGGCCCAATCAATTGGTCCTAGCGGGTAATTCACACCAAATTTCATGGCCGTATCAATATCTTCAGAACTAGCCAGCCCTTCTTCTAAAGCAAAATAAGCTTCATTAATGACCATGGCGCTAATACGTGGGAAGGTGAATCCTATGCCCACTTCATTTGTTGTCTGTGCCGATATACCAAGCGTTTCAAAAGCTTGATCAAGTGAAGTCTTATGTTCTGGACGAATCCATGCTTCATAAGTGGCCGTAGGTGAGTGAAAGACAGTTGCTACGGCTCCAACGAGAAATGAATATCTCTTTAAGAAGGCCTCACCCCAAACCAAAGTTAAATCACTTACAACCGGTTTGGTTGTGCGATCGCAGAGGCGCTCGAGTAGCTCAGACTTTTTTTGGCGGCCCCATGAAGTAAGATCCAGAATAAGATCTTCATCTAGGCTTAACTTTTCAATATCAGAGGCTTGCGCCAAAATACTAACATCGGTGCGAGCAGAGTTTTCTAGAATTGGAAAAAAATGATGATCTCTTGAGATCAAAATACGCAGTTTAATCGTCATGATGATAGAATCCTTGTTTGGTTTTTTTGCCAAGGCGACCGCTTTCAACCATTTTTCGTTGCAATGGGTGTGGAGCAAATCTAGGCTCGAGGAAGAAGTCGCGCCAAACAGATTGAGTCACGTCATAATTAATGTCGATACCGATTAAATCCATGAGTTCAAATGGACCCATTTTAAAACCACCGCAAGTGCGCATAATTTCATCGACGGCCTTAACTTTTCCAGGATGTTCGTGCTTTATAATTCTAAAAGCTTCACCGTAGAAGTTTCTGGCCACGCGATTAACGATGAAGCCAGGGGAATCTGCACAAATTGCGGGTTTTTTACCTTTGCTTTGAAACCAAAGATAAAGATGACTCATGAGTTCACTTTTTGTCCCAGGTCCCTTGATAATTTCTACAAGCTTCATAATTGGAGCTGGATTGAAGAAGTGTAATCCTAGAAAGCGTTCACGGCGTTTTGGAGTCACGGCGAGAGCCAGTCTTGCAATTGGAATAGAGCTGGTATTACTGGCGAAAATCGTTTTCTCAGGCATGCTCTGATCGAGTTCGGTAAAAAGCTTATTTTTAGCTTCGATCGATTCAACAATGGCTTCAATAATTAGGTCGGGCGCATCGTTAGCAGCATCGACATCTGAAAGCGCAATGGCATTTAGGCATTCGCCCATTTTGTCCACTTGTTCAGAAGTAAACTTTCCTTTCTGTACGAGCTTTTGCCAAGACAGCTCAATATCTTTGTGAGCTGCAACTGCCACTTCACCGCGAAGATCGCACAGAGTTGCGCGAACTCCTGATTGTGCTAGCCACTGGGCAATTCCCTTACCCATTGTGCCAGCACCAATTACTAGAGCGTGTTTAATCGTTCCATCCATGGGAAACCTCGCTTTATACTGCTTGATCAGCTTCTTTGTACTCAGGAATTACAAGTCCAACTTCATCACAGAGCTTATGAATTTCTGCAAGGAAAGCATCGCGAACTTCTGAGTTGGTTCTGCGCTTTAGACCAAGGCGAACATAGATATCATTAGCTTGGCCTTTTGAGTTGCCAAAGACGTTCATGACTCTAGGCCACCACAAATTCAAACGCTCTTGTAGGAAAGGTTTTTCCTTCTCATCCGCGGCCAAAATTTTAACCCATTTATCACCGTGAGTAAGGTGCATGATTTCTTCTTTATAGATTCCTTCAATTCCTTTTTTCCAAGGGAGGTAAGAGCTTTGAAGGGTATCTTCAAGTTGGTGTCCGGCAGCGCGGTCCATAAGAAAGTTGAACAAGATAAAATCTGTCCAATACTTGATATTGTAATAAAAAATATTAACTCGATAATCGTCTTTAAGACGTTTGAAGCCGATTTGGGCTTTATCGTCTTCTAGCTTATAGTCGAGTTCAGTTTTGGCGATATGAGATTGGGTGTCTTGCCCTAAATCATCAAGCAGACGATAGATCACGGAGGCATGTCTCATTTCGTCTTTGACGATTTGAGCAACTAAAACTTTTTCACGCATATCAGGAGCTTTCGCAATCCATGGCGAATAGCCTAGACCACCTGAGTACTCAGAGTCGCCTTGCATCCATAGAAGATTGATAAGCATCTTCCTATAAAGTGGAGGGAGCTCATCGCCCTTATCAAATGTCTTACCATTTTTAATATCTTCAAAAAGTTTTAGATCTTCTGCTGAATATTCTCTAGCACTCATATTATTCTCCTAGTGGAACTTTGGTTCTCTTTTTTCAAAAAATGCTTTTAAGCCCTCTTGGTATTCTTCAGAGTTTCCAAGATAGCGTTGGGCGGCAGTTTCAGTTTGAATACTTTCATCATACGTTGATTCATAGGCCTTTTGCAGATTTCTCTTCACAAGGGCAGTAGACTTAGGGCTTAAACCATTGATCTTAGTTGCCCATGCCAAAGCATTGTCTAATGGGGAATCTGAAATTGTATTGATTAGGCCGGCCGTGTGCAGGTCTTCACTCATAAGTGGTTCACCTAGTAGAAAAAACTCGAGAGCCTTTTGATGACCAAGTGCTCGACCTAACACAAAAGAGCTGCCAGCATCGGGAGTAAGCCCTAGTCTTGTGAAGCCTGAAACAAATTTAACTTTAGGACTCGCAATGATGAGATCACATGCGAGTGCAACAGAGACACCAGCACCGGCAACGACACCTTGAACTGCAGCGATAACAGGTATCTTTGAATTTCTTATAGTGTTTACTAGTGGGTTCCATTCGCTCTCGAGCGTATTGCCTAAGTCCGGTTTCTCACCATTGCCGGCCTGGACCGTTCTATCGTTGAGGTCTTGTCCGGTACAAAAGGCCTTGCCTTCAGCGGCAAGGACGATGCTTCTTAGACCCGGGGCTTTATTAGCTTCGCGAATGGCTTTAACGATCTCAAGTTTCGCCGCTTTTGTAAGGGCATTATAAACTTGTGGTCTATTGATAGTGATCAGTGCAGTTGCACCTTTTTCTTCGAAGCGAATATTTTCAAACGTTGTACTCATCTTATCGTCCCGTGTACTTGGCTTCACGCTTTTCAAGAAATGCGCGCATACCTTCTTTTTGATCGCTTGAAGAGAAAGTTAAGAAAAAGTTTCTTCGCTCAAACTCCATTCCTTCTTTAAGAGATGTTTCAAAGGAGCGATTGACGGCTTCTTTGATTAGCCTGGTCGCAACAGGTGCTTTGGCCGCAATCTTTTTTGCGATTTCGTAAGTTTCTTGAAGCACTGTCTCGGCCGGAACAACTTTGGCCACTAGACCCCATTTTTCAGCAGTAGTAGCATCGATCATTTCCCCAGTAAGGTTCATGAGCATGGCTTTACTTTTTCCAATCGCCTTAGTCAGTCTTTGTGTACCACCAGCTCCTGGGATAATTCCTAAGTTAATCTCGGGCTGACCAAACCGAGCATTATCTCCTGCAATGATGAGATCACAGGTCATAGCAAGTTCACAGCCACCGCCAAGTGCGAAGCCTGAAACCGCAGCGATAATTGGCTTACTGATCATGGTGAGTTGTTGCCATGAGCGAAAGCGATTCTCTAGAATTTTATCGACCGGGTTTTCTTCTACCATTTGTGCAATGTCGGCACCGGCGGCGAAGGCACGCTCGTCACCAGTGAGTACAATCACTCGGACTTCCTGATCATCGTCTAATTTAAAGAGTGCCTGAACAAGTTCGTCCATCAACTCATTAGAAAGAGCGTTAAGAACTTTGGAACGATTAAGTTTTACCAAAGCAATATGTGGATGGTTGTCCCAGTTTTTTTCTACAATAATATTCACGCTTTTACTTCCTCAGCAAAGTGAATGGAGACGACTTCTTTGGCAAAACCCATTAGATCTTTACCTGCCGCCATATTCTCTTCTGACTTCATTGCTGTCTTCCATGCGTCTTTATTTTCAAAACAAAGTTCAGCAATGAGATGAAGATCACTTTCACCGCGCGGAGTACCGAATACTTTATTTAGACGAACTTCTTTAAGTCCTGGCACTTTTTTTACAAGGGGAGTGTGGACTTCATCGTAGTGCTTTTGAAAAGCATCTTTGTCGTTTGGGATTTTATAAATTGCGATAAGTTTGAACATAATATTTCCTTATTCTAAGTAGCCACGTTTCATTTGATCGCGTTCAATTGCATCAAAGAGAGCTTGGAAGTTACCTTCACCAAAGCCCCAATGATTTTTTCTTTGGATAAACTCATAAAAGAGAGGTCCGACATAGGTGTCGGTGAAAATCTGAAGGAGGTAGCCATCCTTATCGCCGTCGACGAGGAGTTGTCTTTTTTCTAGCTCTACTAGATCTTCTGTGACATTGAGTCCACGCTCTGGAATGCCTTCATAGTATGTATGAGGCACTTCTAAAAATTTAAAGTTTCGCTCACGAAGCTCCATCACCGTATCGAGAGCATCTGGTGTCATGAGAGCAATATGCTGAACCCCTGGACCGTTGTGGCGATCAAGAAATTCCTGAATCTGACTTTTGCCATTTGGAATTTCTGGCTCATTAATTGGAATAATAATCGAGTTGTCTTCAAGCTGAACAACTTTAGAGTTAAGTCCCGTCTTCTTGCCTTTGATATCAAAATAGCGAGTTTGCTTGAAACCATAAATGCGTTGGTAAAACTCAACCCATTTTTCCATTTCACCAAAAGGAACGTTATTGGTGAGGTGATCAATTCGAGAGCAGCGAACATTCAAGCTTTTCGCTCTAGAGTCAGTGCCAAAGCTTACAAAGCCAGGTCTAAAAGGCGCTTTAGTTGGACGCTCGACAAATTCATTAACAACATCACCAAAGCCCTGAATAGCGGCAATCTTGTAAATCCCTTGATCTGTATCGATGACTTTCAAGTCTGAGACAGACTCGGCACCGCGCTCGAGCGCTTGATTGTAAGCATGTTCAGCATCTTCAACTAGAAAAGAAATTTTGCTTACACCATCGCCATGCTTTGTATGGTACTGGCGCGAAAGATGACCTTTGTCGGTATTAGCGGTTAAGAGAAAACGAATCTGGCCTTGAACGTAGAGTTCGCTGGATGTGACTTCATTAATCTCAGTGCGTGTGAAGCCTAGGTTTGAGAAATCTGCACCAATTTTTCCTGAAAGGTCATTACAGGTAAATTCCAAGTGGTCGATTGCAATTAGTCCGAGCGGGTTTTTAGCGCCAATACGGGACATGGGGCCTCCAAGATTAATCTAAAAAGTGACCTATTCTTAACTAGGAAAAACGAGCTTTCAAGGCGTTAAGTGCCATCTCGTAGGGTAATAAATACAGCACGAGAGGTGATATATTGCGCGCCGTGTTGTAACGTCGCAAACTTGAATTTGGAAGGAAAATGCGACTTATTGGGCTTTTATCGCTTGTTGTGCTTAGTCTAGCTGCTCATGGAGCAGAGGTAGACCAGTTTACCCGTCGATTTGAGCCTCTGGCCGATATGGCATCTCAAGTAAATCATCGTGCCAACGCTTATCTAAGAGTAGCAGTTGAACGCACTAATGCAGCCAGTCGCTGTGATTCAAGTATTAAAAGTGAAAAGAAACTCTACAAAGAGATGACATCTTTCTTTGCCAACCACCTTAAAGGCCAACTGGTTAAAGACCTTATTTACAAAGATGGGATTGAAAGACATGTCACTACACTTGAAGACTCTATTTATAATGATTGGAGCCTGATCAGTGGCACGTTGATGTCGATTAATTCGATCGCCAATATGCTCGATGTTATGAGTCCTGAACTCAATATCGGTGGGGTCAGAGTGGGAACTGATAAGTTCGAGCATATGTTTGGCCAAGGGCTAAGCTATTTTAAAAGTCATCACATCAAAGGGAAAAGTCTTAGAAAGACTCTCAAAAAGGGAGTGTTCAAGGAAAAAATGATCTTGGGTGGATTGATGGTTGAGACTGGAGTTTTCTCGTACGCTGACTTTTCAGCCAACTTCAATGGTATGAGGTTTTGGAATCACGTGCTTCAAAAGCGTAACGATGTCTTAGGCGAAGAGCATAATATAGGCCCCTATGTCGAATGCGTAGACCAACAATGGGTGGTTGTAGAGTCTAATCCAATTGATTTTAGAAACTATATGGACGACTCCATGGATGAAGCAATTAATTGTTCAAAGTTTGCCACTAAAAAAGGCGCAAAACAGTTCAGACAATCAATCGCTAGACTGAGCAAAAGTGATAAGCGTTATACAGATATGTGTCTAGGTTCAAACACAACACTTGAAAAGGTTGCAACAAAATACAATGTCTCGATTGTTAAAGAAGCTAAGGAAGATAGAGATTTTTTACCTCATTGGATTATTAACAAAAACGGAACAGGTACGGTTAAATACACTGGGGAGTTTAAGTGAAATCTATCCTCGCTTTAAGCTCTATATTTTTCTATGTCAGCGTAAGTTTTGCTACTTGCACAGACACTTTACAAGCCGATATCAAAAAACTTTCGAATGAAATTCACGCCGAGTACTTAGGCCATACCAAAGGTAAACACGGTATTAAAAACTTTGAACAAGAGCGTACCAATGAAGCACTTTTCATCGAGGGTGATGATAAAGTGATTGTTATGTTTCATGGTTTTATGGCCTCGCCCAGAGAAATGCTTCCACTGGCGAAGTCGATTCATCAAGAGCTTGGCCACAGCGTCTATATCCCGATGATTCGTGGTTTTGGGGCGGTTTCCGAAATTAATGACAAGTATAACTTTGATCATTGGCGCCTAGGGGTTAGTCAAAATATCGCCCTTGTTACGAAATGTTTCTCAAGTATTGGCGTGATCGGCTACTCAATTGGTGCTGGTATGTTGGTCGATCATTTGCTTAGCGATAAACTATCACCAAAAGTTAAGTCGGTGGCGCTATTATCACCATTTTTCAAAGGTCATTCCTGGCAAGCACCAGCGCTTGGAACAACTGTTTCAAAGAGCGTACTCAATCTCATGCGCTACGTGCTGAGAGTGGAGAGAGTGAAGCTTACAACCGTCGATAAAGTCGTGCGTGGTAAATATAAAGACCTGCAAGTCCTGATCGATGACCCGGATACATATACTCAATCTTTTTCAGTTATCTCGGGCAAAGCCTTGATGGATATTACTAAGGCACTCAAAGATAAAGATAGAGACATCACGAGTGAGCTCCCAACTTTTTTAGCCTATTCTAAGTCAGATCAAACCATCAGTTGGCGCTTTGCACGTCGTTACGTCGATCGCCATTTCAAACAAGTAGACGATACATTTATTCTAGAAAAGGACCTGGCGATCCCACATGAAATTGTGGTTCCAAATAGTGAGCTAAACCCCACCTATATTGAGCTCTATCAGCGCATTAATGCTTTTCTTAGTCGCACCATGTAGAGCGCTGTCAATTGTTGTTTGTCCATTTCTATGGTTATATGACATCGTCTTTTTTTGATTTAGGATGTTATGAAAACTGAAATTCTTGGCGGTAATGAGATTCTTATTCAAGGTGGGCTAGAGGCGGGCTTTTCTCTCTATACCGGATATCCTGGATCACCTCTTGCTGATTATTTTAATATCCTACACAAAAGATCCAAAGAACTAGAAAGTAGAGGCATTCGCGTTGCTATTGCTAACAGTGAAGCTAATGCTGCCGCCATGGCCTCTGGGGCAAAGCAAGCAGGCCGCGATTGTTTAGTTGGAATGAAGTCTATGGGACTTCATGTCGCTAGTGACGCCTTATCGGTGGGAAATTTTGCAAACCCTGGACCCGTCTTCACTGATCCTAAAACAGGAGAGAAGACAAGGCCTGGAGTGGTGATTGCTGTCGGTGATGATCCTTGGTCTATCTCCACATCGACACCGGCCGATTCCCGTTACCTCTTTAAGCATTTCCATATTCCATTCATCGAACCCGCGACTCCCCAGGAATTGAAAGACTGGATGGGTAAGGCCCTAGAGCTCTCAAGAAGCTCAAGTGTTTACACGGGACTTCTGCTCACCACCTTTATGGCCGAAGGCGGTGGCCGCGTCGAGGGGAGTGAACCAGCGCAAGTGGCTAAGGCCAAATCAACATTAGATCCGGCAAC
>PBCC01000036.1 GCA_002716825.1 Halobacteriovorax sp.
GGGTATGGCGAAGGCCCACACCCACTGAGTTTGACTTAAGACTCAAACTTCCCACCTTTTGCATCACAGTCTTTTTTACTTAGTTTCTTAAAGCCTTTTCCTTTGCAGCTGTTGTGTCCTTTACATGAGCTGACACTTTTGCAGCCATCTTTACCGTCGCAACCATCCATTTTTGTCGCGCAATCGCTATGTCCTTTACACGCATTGACTCCCATACATTTTCCGACAGTGGTATCACTGACTGATTGAGTGGCAGAGCAAGCTGAGACGGCAAGAAGACCAGAAACAGCAGCAGTTAAAAGGAAGGCTTTTGATTGATTACGGGCCATGAAATACCTCCAAGTATTGTAGTTAGCTTATAGGTTGGTGAGGTATTGGGAGTGAAAATTACAAAATATTTAATTACTGAATAAACTACTGATATTACTCGGCTTTTATATTGCTCATACAGCTTGATGTATCTTTTATAATGCCATCAGATTCGTGCAGATCTCTTTTTGTAAATCCAAGTGTTATATGAGGATAAAACTTAAACGGGTCAAAGTTTTCTGCCCTACCACCATTTGAAATGAATTTAGTTTGGATATCTTTTCTTATTTTTAATAAGTCACTAGAGCTAACAACCAAGTAGAAAGTTTGTTCTAACTTTCCATCTAATTCCTTTGCCCCCTGCCCTAGGCATAGAATTTTGAATTTTGATGTTTGAATCTCTTTAGCAATTAAATTGATCTCTTCAATACTGATTTTGTCTTTTAAAACATCAAAATATTCAATGGGAGTAATCACCGTGATATGAGCTTCTCCCCGACTCGTGAGCGACAGCCCCGTTTTTACTTCTAAAAATTTAAACAATTTAGACACCGGCTCGTAAGGAATATCCATCGAGAGATAGCTATCAAAACGTCCACTACCACTGTGAGTAAGTGGTTTGAGAGAGCTGGCTTCATAAACATTTTTGTCAATGCTAAAAGCAAAGCTCAATCCGCTATATAACCAAAAGGCGACGACAAACAGCTTCATACTTTTGCGTGAGCCTGCATGAAGGTATAGTGAAAGACCGCATTGGGGTCATCGGCTACTTTTTCAAGTTCAACTCGAGCCTTCTCCACGATTTCGCTAGAAACCACATTGGCCTTCACCAACTGATCCGATGCCGATAATAAAAGATCAGTCCAAAACTCGATCTGTTCTTTACGCTTTTGCGGGGTTCGATTGTCATAGTGCCAAGTTACAGGCGTTGTTCGAATATCCTGATAGCCAAGAGACTGAAGCATATTGCCTAGCTTCATCCCAATAAAAGGGTCGCCGCCAATACTTGATTGATAATCATTAAAGGCCATCCAATACTGCCAAACATTGGGCGAATAGGGTTCGAGAAAAAAAGATGAGTTCATCACTTCGTTGACGACTAACGTTGAACCTTGCCTTAGTACCCTTCTAACTTCGGACAGAACTCTTAGAGGATCTGGCATATGCTCTAGTACCCAACATAGAAAGCCGCCATCAAAATGACCAGATTCGAATGTCATCTTGGAAGCGTTCATTTTTTGAATGTCGAATCGATCCTTAGCAAAATCAAGTGAAGCCAGTCGCTGGCTTGCCATACTAATTTGGGCATCTGATAAATCAATACCTGTGAGTTTAAGTTTAGGAAAACGTCTAAGAATAATCTCGCTCTGGGCGCCGACGCCACAGCCAACTTCAAGGAGGTTCTTAACCCCTGAGAAATTTATGTTTTGATAAATGGAATGCTCTGCATAAGCGGCCTGCTGCCTAAGGCGCTCCTGCTCGGCCGGACTAAAGCCGTGCAAATAAGGAAATTCAGTGGCGATATTATTAACTTCTGTTTTCAAGAAAACTCCTAAAGAGTATGATTAGGCTGTGGAACTATTGTATTACAGATTCATTGCTTTTTTTAAAAAAGCTCACAAACCTTACGTCTTGGCCGGTGGGAAAAAGGGGCTGTTAAGGCTTGTAAACACGTTTTACGACCTTATGGAGAATGAGCCACAATTTTTGAGCATTAGATCAATGCATCCAGTCCAAATAGCGGATTCCCGACAAAAACTGTTCATGTTTTTATCTGGCTGGTTTGGTGGTCCCAATCTCTACTGGAAACATTACGGTCATCCAAGGATGCGCGCCAGACATATGAAATTCGCCATCGATAATGTAGCTGCAAAGTCTTGGACTCAATGTATGAGCAAAGCTGTTGAACAAATGCCTTGGGATAAAGAGTTTAAAGATTACGCAATGAAATCCTTTACTGATTTTGCTCTCCATATGAGAAACCGGAATTAATATGAAAAAATTTGCCAAGCGTACTGAAGTACTTAAAGAATCAATTTTTACAACGATGTCCAATAAAGCGAGAAAAGCGAATGCCATTAATCTTGCTCAAGGATTTCCGGATTTTGATGGTCCTGATTGGTTGGTACAAGCGGCCAAAGATGCACTGTCAAAAGATGATGGCGCTTATAATCAATATGCATCGGCGCTTGGTGCCCCTGCTCTTCGAAAGGCTGTAGCGCTTCAGCAAGATCAAGACTGGGGAACAGCTTTTGACCCTGAATCTGAAATTACAATTACAGTCGGAGCTACAGAGGCTATCTATGCCACGCTTCAGGCCCTAGTTGATAGTGGCGATGAAGTCGTCGTTTTCGAGCCCATGTATGACTCCTACGCTGCTACCATTGATATGATTGGGGCCATTGCAAAGCCAGTAACTCTTTTAGAGCCTACTTTTGAATTTGATGAAAAAGAATTAAGAGCAGCTTTTAGTTCAAAGACAAAAGCCATCATGATTAATTCTCCCCATAATCCCACGGGTAAAATTTTTAATGCCAAAGAGCTAGATCTAATTGGCCGTCTCGCCGTTGAGTTTGATGCTTTCATCATTACAGACGAAGTCTACGAACATTTAACATTCGAATCAACCCATCAGGAGTTTGCCCAGTGGCGATCAAGTCCGGTACTAAGAGATCGCACTGTTGCCATCTCTAGCGCAGGCAAGACTTTTGGTATGACAGGTTGGAAGATCGGTTGGACTCTGGCTCCTGAAGCTATTACAAAAACCATCCGAATGGTGCACCAGTATATTCCATTTTGTGCCACACACCCGATGCAAATGGCGGTTGCACATGGACTCGAACATCGCAGTGGTTATATTGCTGGTTTTAAGGCCGAATATAAAAAGAAAAGAGACCTCTTAGTCGGTGGTCTAAGAGACCTTGGGTTTGATGTATTGGCTCCACAAGGGACTTATTTCTTACAAATAAAGGTCAATGAAAATGCATTCGATTTCTGTGATCAACTCATTGAAAAAAATGGTGTGGCTGCAATTCCGACTGCCCCATTTTATCTCAAACATAAGCAGGGCGACCATCTAGTGCGCCTTTGTTTTGCCAAACGAGATGAGACAATTAGAGAAGCTCTTAAGCGTCTGCAAGCTCGCTAGACTCAATAATTTTAGAAAAGAATTTAAGAAAGTGAATCAGCTCCGCATTAAGGACGGGAAACTTGTCCTCATCAACAATAAGAATATTGCGATATCGAAACTTTGCCATATTATTGAGAGCGTAGACGATATGATGCTTCATCATCATACTATGAGGCTGCTCTGTCATAATCTCCGTTATCGACTTTGAAAGATCGACTCCGTCTTTGACGAACACTTTGGTTAAGAAATCCCTATCTGTGATAATTCCCTTAAGTAGCGTTCCCCACTCCGAAACTGCTGCAATCGGTAGTTTCGAGTCTGACATTTTTTACCAAAGTTCAGCTACTGTAGTTGAGCCATCTATCTTTAATAAGTCAGTCCCACCGACATCTTTAATAGGCGCGAAGAGAAAAGTTCCCGTTTCCAGAGTATCTTTCTTACCTAAAAAAAGATGATCCTCTTCATGTATATGGCCAGTGAGCGTTACCCAGTCTTCGAGTACTCCAAATTTTTCACAAACAGACTTATAGTCTTCAATAATTAAGTCTAAAAGAATTCTTGCTGATAGGATGAAGTACTCGTTATCTTTTTTGATAGGAAGATGTCGAAATTCCATTCGAGACATCATATGAATAGCATCAGAAACTTTTTTATCGTAGTCCAAGGAAAAAATTCTTTGAGACATGATAGAAGAAACTTTTAACTCTCCCCATTTAGAAAAATCATTGGGGTTAGTTCTAAGTAAGAGATCGCGCTCTGAAAGAATTCCTACCAGCTTGTTATTTTCATCACGTACTCCAAAGGCGCCAAAGTTCATTTTGTTAAACTCAGCGACAACATCGGACAAACTGGTATCAACGGACACACTTACGAGAGGCTTGAGATCAATTTCAGATAGATTCCGATGAAAGAAACTCAATTAAAAACCTCGGCGCCTAAAGATGAAAGATGTTATGGCAAAGAGAGCAATTCCCGATAGGCCAAACTGAGCAATATCGGCCCAGGCTATAGTCGCTTCAGGAACTCCTGCTAAGACTTGAACAAAAGAGTGAGGAGCGGCAAACCTAGGAATAGCAATCCATAAGATAAGCCCTACTACTTTCAGGAGTGTGAGATTGGCCATAGGGTCTTCAACTGAACTGAAATGTGACCTGGCCCAACTGCCACCTAATGAGGCGACACCAGTTAAGATCATACCAGAGGTCTTGCCTACCCATAGCGAAACGAATAATCCCAAGACTGCGGCGGCGAGAGTTGGAAAGAAGGAAATCAAAGGAGCCACTAATAAGGCTGTCATGGAGATTTCTTTAAGCGATTCACTAAAAAGTATTCCCATAAGGGCGAAGCTTAGTACTTGATAGAAGCTTACCAAGATCCACGATCCAATCACTCTTGCTGCTAGATATGAGCCACGACTAATGGGTAGGGCCAGCAGCTGTCCAATCACTTGTGAGGTGACATCAGAGCGTACACAACCGAGACCAAACATAAGTCCTAAAAAAATACTCCAAGCATTAACCAACGCGTAGTAAACCCAAATGAGTTGTCCACTTCCAACGACCTCTACTCCACCTTCGAGTTGAATTTGCTCTCTAAAAGCTTGCATAACAGCATAGCCCAGTCCAAGCATTCCAAGTGTTAGTCCAACGGCCATGAAGAAGCTTTTTGAGCGAACTTCTTTTTGGACGGTATTCCAAATGAGTAGTCTAAATGCTCTAACATTCATTGTACGATCTCCGAGAAATAATCTTCTAAGCTCTTGCCTTTGAGTAAGCTATTCTTCTCTCCGGCCACCAAAAGTTTGCCTTTATTTAAGATGCCGAAGTGATCGCAAAGAGGTTCAACTTCTGAAAGGATATGGCTGTTGATAAATAAAGTTTTGCCCAGAGATTTAAGTTCGCGCAGTAGATCTTTAAGGTCTTTAATGCCAATTGGATCTAGACCAGAAAATGGTTCATCAAGAATCAAAAGCTGCTTATCACCAAGAAGTAATGAAGCCAGACCGACACGTTGAAGTTGACCTTTTGATAGTCCTGAAAGTTTCTTCTGTGCCAGCTCAGCGATCTTAAGTCGTCCCAAAGCTTCTGAGACGGCAACTTCACTCTCTTGCTTTGATAATCCGGCCACTGCTGCATGAAAAGCTAACGTGTCTTTGACTTTATAATAGGGATAAAAAGAAAATTTTTCAGGCAGATAACCGATATGACTTCTGGCCGATGGAGTTCCAGCAAGTTTTGAAAATAATGAAAGAGATCCGCTCATGGGAAATTGCAGACCAAGCATAATTTTTACAAATGTGGTTTTACCAGCACCATTGGGTCCTAGTAAGGCAAAGCATTGACCCTGAGCGATCTCCAGGTTTACTCCATCAAGTGCTTGAAATTTACCATAGCTGTGGCTTAGGTTTTGCGCCTGAACAATAGTCATCGCGACTCCATTTAAAACTGAGTTATCACTTCACATTATTCTACCCTAATCAGTTAAAATTGCATGATTAAGAATGTTTTGCTCAAGTAAAAGCTTGTAATAAATAGCTAAGAAGTACCGATAAAGATTAAGCAGGAGATAACGTGTACCCGAGTAAAAAGCTTTTTGGAATTCTTTTCGCGCTAACTGTGGCGACCATATTGGAGATCATTATGGTGGCCGGCTATTATGCAACTGCTGACGCCGGGACATTTCATTTCCTCAACCGCTTCTTCGTTTTAACTGGTGGAAACTTTATTGGCGGTGGTTATATTCAATGGCTAACCTTCTTCGCCTTCTTTTGGTCCATGATTGAAATTAAAGAATGCTTCAAGAATATTGATTTTCATAAGCGAGGTTACCGCTTAAAACTTCTTCCTACAAACGATAAAATTGTTCTCATGGCCCAAGACGTCATGGAAATTTTAGTTAAAGCGCAAGAGGTAGAAAAAACAAAGAACAAAAACCTTCTCACCAATATTATTAAAAAAGCCTGTACTAAATTTAGAACATCAAAAAATATTTCTGAGATGATTGAGATTATTTCAATTCAAACAGAAATTGATAAAAATAAAAGTGAAAGTGATCAATCTAATATTCGCTATCTGACCTGGCTTATCCCTTCGGTCGGATTTATTGGAACCGTTCTTGGGATCTCTCAAGCGTTAACAATCGCCAATAGCGGAGACATGGAGCTGATTACAGCAACTCTCGGTGTAGCCTTTGATACAACACTCATAGCACTTATACTTTCTATCATTGTTATGTGGTTCTACCACCGCCTACAGGAAGAAACAGATCGACTTCACGATGAGATTAAGGAATACGTCATTGAGAACCTCGTTAATAAGGTTGAAACTTAATGGCCAAGCGCGAAGCAAACGCCATTAATATCGCCTTTTTGGATCTCCTCTCGGGAGCTCTCGGTGCCGTGATTATTTTATTTGTGGCCGTACCAAAGTCAAAAATGCCAACTCCAAATGATGCTCCGATTAAGCCAAAAGAGGAAACTGTTCAAGTTCAAGAAAATAAAAAAGATAAGTACAAAGCCTTTGCAACTAAACTCGATGGTTATATTGAGATGATGGAAGAGCAGCAAAATATGATTGCTGATCTAGAAAACGAAAATAAATTACTCAAAGAAGAAGTTGAAAAAGTTATCAAACCTTCTGCCAGGGCCCCAGCTGCTGGTGCAACTGACCTTGATAGTGGTTTTAAATATCGAGGGAAAAACATTGTTTTGATTATCGATGTCTCCGGCTCGATGAATGCAGAAGACAGAATAGGGCAAGTGAAGGCCGGACTTAAAATGCTAGTCACTTCAATGAGTCAAGATTTTAGAGTTGATGTGGTCAATTTCCCAGGTAAGCAACCGCAACCTTATGATGTCCTATGGGGCAGACTGCAAAGTCTAACAAAAGATAATAAAACTGAAATTTATAAACATATCGGGAGTCTCAGACCAGACGGTGGAACTCCGACCAGACAAGTTTTAGACTATGCACTGGCTCAATACAAGGATGCGACGGATATCATTTTATTGACTGATGGTGCACCGACCACGGCCTATGGGCAATACGATAATATCTATACCCTTGTGGGTGAAATTACGAAAAAGAACCGCGGAAAAGTTCAGATTAATGCTATCGGCGTCGGTAGCTCATTCCTACTCGATAAAACCACCAACCATTACCTCTTTCTTGAAAAGCTTGCTCGAGATAATGGTAACGGCTTCTTCTTTGGTTTTTAATCGGCATCTCTAAAGAGTACTGCTGCTTCTGTCGCTATTGCTTTTCGACCAAGCACTTCAACAATTGAAACCCCGACCAACATAATCATGACAAAACTCAACGTCGGTAGAATAGGGTCAAAGGCCCATAACCCATCAAACAAAACGACGGATAAGAGATAGCTCATAAGAAGCGAGCCAATCACTCCCAATCCTGAAGCAATAAACAAGATCCCAATAAACTCAAAACGCAATCTCGACATCATAGACCGAGTTGATAGGCCAAGCATCTTCTCAAGTGCCATATCCTTTTCTCGTGTCAGCATTTGGTGGTTGATTATAAAGCCAATAACCATTAATCCTACGATAACTGACAAAAGAGCCATGACAAGTAAGGCTTGAGACATGGTGACAAATTAAACAACGATACGCTCAATAACCCGCCCTATATCAACGGCCGAGACATTAGGAAACTTCTTAAACAGATCGACTTGTAATTTGTCCTTAAGTTGACTGGAAAGCTGACCAAAAGTCGCCAAAAAAGTCTTTGGAGCGTCGTTAAGAATGCCCTCTTGAAAGACAATAAAGAAATTAGGCATAAATGTTGTCCAGCGAACCGATCTAAAATTCACCACCTTACCTTTAATAGGCATACCGAGAATTTCAAACTCCAAAATATCGCCAATGTTTAAGCCTAATCTAGTGGCAAAGCGCTGCTCAATACTTATCTCGGCGGGACTTTCCATCGACTCATCTTGGTAAACTCCGGAGAATTCTCTCCCCTCCACCAGCTTTTCTGATGCGTTAAGTTGACTGGCGTAAGACAGATTCATGCCTCGGTTTCTAAACCTTGCATTTCGTTCTTCTTCACGCGTCAGCTTTTGATCAGTATCGATTTCATATTTTTCATCATTAATAGAAACAAGTCTGGCCCGCACCATTGGAGAAATATTAGTAAGTGGTAAGTTTGATTGGCTTGAGAATACTTTTAAATCTTCGACTTGATCATCTTGCACATCAAAGAGAAAAATACTCGGTCTGACATTGGGGTTGGCCACGCTAATCTCGTTTTCTAGATTGGTGCGTAGCTGCGGGATCAAATTAAAAACGAGAGAACAGTAAAAGACTGCTAAGAAGATTGAAAGTGTAGCTGCCCAGGTTCTAGAGCTACGAAGTAAGGCATGTCTTAAGTTGATATTCTTAACCTTCACTTTGGAGATGAAGTTTAAACACAATCGAAGTAATGGAATCAAGACAAGTAGGAAAATGATAATCCCGCCCAAAAAGGCTCCCGCAACTAAGAAAGACTTAGAGACGTAAAAAGAAAGTATTGCAAAAAATAATGGCCACGCCGCCCACGCCAGAACTGGAACCTTTTGAGCATTTTTTCTGGTGGCGAGATAGGAAGCTTTTAAAATGAGAGGTATTGATAAAAATAGTGGCGATGCAATACCAACAAGTAAAACCAAGACAAAAGGCTTAAAGCTAAAGAGATTATCAATTTCAATCGGCAGGAACTGAAAGGCTAAAGACTTAAGCGGTCCCATCAAAATGAGTCCAAACGTGATTGAGGAAACAGTCCCAAACATAGAAAGCAAACTAAGGTGATAGAGCATAAACCTTACAAGCTTGCCGCGCTCCATACCGATGGCGTGTAAAGTTGCAAAATCTGCAGCTTTATGACGTAGATGAGCTTGAAACAAATACAAGATTCCGACGCTGGCCAGAAAGAGTGCAACCAATGAAACTAGTCCAAGAAAATCCCCAAGATAAGCTAGGGTCCGACCGACTTGATCCTCTTCACTTGAAGGCGTAGAAATTCGAACTGTTGAATCAAAGGATTTTTTTATACGGTCCAAAAGGTCTTTATCTTTATCGATTTGAACGCCTTCTGGAAATTTAAAGCCCACTTTATAGCCAACCGTACTGCCAAACTTGATCAGTTCTCCTCGCTTAACCCCATCCATAGAAAGATAGACTCTAGGAGCAATGGCGCCTGTTTGCATCGATTGTTGGATATCACGTTCGACGATATCAACAACTTTAAAAACAGCTTCACCAATAGGAAGTTCGTCGCCAATTTTGATATTAAGCTGAGTTGCCAGCTCAGGATAGATCCAAGCCTCATTATCGGCTAAAGGCGTTGCATCACCAGGATACTGAGTGTTTGATCGAAGTAAGAGTTTTCCATAAAAAGGATAGCCATTTTCTTGAGCTCGCACTTGAATCAGTCGGCTTGCTCCATTAAATGAAGTCATCGAGAAGATATCTAATGAACTTAAATGGGTCGCGTCCTCAAAGTACTGCTCAACAATTTTCACGTGACGATCTTCAAGCGCAAAGCGCGAGCTAAGCTCTAAGTCTGCACCCAGAAGCTCTTTCGAGCGACTCTGAAGGTTTGTTTGCACCACACCTTTAAATGACTCAATAGCGGTGAGTCCAAGTAGACCAAGCAGCACACTAAGCACAAAGAAAAATGAAAATCTCGGATGATTTTTAATCTCACGAGCGGCTAATCGAAGTATCAAACCAATACTCCATTTTCCATAGTTAAGATCCGGTCACAACGTTTAGCTAGAGTTTGCGAGTGAGTTACAATGAGAAGTGATGTTTTGTGATCTTTCACCATCTTAAATAATAGTGACATGATTTCTTCACCCGTTGATTCGTCTAAGCTACCACTTGGTTCATCGGCCAAGATAAGCTTAGGTTTAATTGCCATGGCGCGAGCAATCGCGACTCGTTGCTGCTCCCCTCCTGAAAGCTGAGCTGGAAAGTGGTCAATTCGAGCTGCAAGACCGACTTCACCTAGAAGTTCAATCGCTGTCTCTTTAGCATTGCTATCGCCCTTAAGCTCCAAAGGAAGCGCAACATTCTCATAGGCTTTTAAATGAGATAGCAGGTGAAACTGCTGAAAGATCATGCCAATTTTATTGGCCCTAAGGCGCGTCAGAGCATCTTCACTGAGAGTTGAGTAGTCTTCGCCATCAAAAACCATCTTCCCCATATCAGCACGCTCAAGACCACAAAGAAGGCCAAGTAGTGTCGACTTACCAGAACCAGAGCGTCCAACGATAGCAACACTCTCACCTGATTCAACATTAAAGTTAATATCTTTTAAAACATTGAGCGGGCCTTTTGGCGTGGCAAAGCTTTTAGCAATAGAGTTCACATCGAATAACATAATTACCTCTTAGCCTTTTGTCTTTGCTTGAATTCTTCGATCATAATTGGTTTAAGTACTTTTAGAACATTGTCGGCCATCACACGATGACCTTTATCGTTAGGATGAATTCCATCAGCTTGGTTTAGATTTTTATCCCCTGCCACTCCTTCGAGGAGAAAAGGAATAAAATCTAGCTGGTACTTATTCTTTAACGTAAGATACATTTTAGAGAATTTATCGCGATAATCAGCCCCATAATTGGGTGGAATAAGCATTCCAGTGAGAACAACTCGAATATTATTCTCTTTTGCGGTGGCAATTGTCTTAGCAAGATTATCCGATGAAGACTTAACATCGATACCACGCAGACCATCGTTGGCCCCAAGAGCTAAAACTAAGATGTCTGGTTTACTTTTTAAAAACCACTTTAACCTTGAGGGAGCATTGGCACTGGTCGAGCCACTCACACTTCCATTAGTAACTTTTACTTTAAAAGGAACTGCGCCTTCATCTAATTTTTTTTCAATAACACTTGGAAATGAATGTTCGCGTGTTACACCGTAACCTTCTGACAAAGAATCTCCCATAAACAGAACATGGAGGTCGGCCCAGGCTGGTGTCGATAAAAACAATAGTATAAGAAAAAGTTTGTTCATTTTCTTCCCTTCAATTCTTTGAGCGCCAAGCTGAGCTGTGACTTTAAGTGCCTGAGCTCAAATCTGTCTGGCTTACTCTTAGTCGAGGCGTATTTAATAGCGGCATAACTTCTAACAAAACTGATCGTGGCGCTACCGGCTCCATGTTGTTGGAGTAATTCAACCAACCTATAGGGTGGCATAGCTTGATCCACATTTAGGTCAAGATTGTGTAGTTTTTTTAAAAAAGTATGATAGCTCCGATTTACGCTACGCCAGGGGTTTTGTCCGCTTCCTCGCGAATAAAACCAGTAAGTTATTATAAATACAAATGCAATGAGGGCACTCACCCATTTGAGCCAACTTCTTTTCCAATTTTTTAAGCCAAGCGAGCTCAGGAATTCTTGTTGAGAGTCAGCGTCATAGTTAATGAAAGCAAGGTTCAGACTATAAAAAGTAGAGTCGACCACTTTAAGAACATCGTTGAGCAAACCTGATCTGATTGCAGTGAACCAGCCCATATTACCTTGTACAAAATCACCTTGAGTAAAACCAAACTCGGTGGCACCAAAAATAAGTCGATTCGGCACAACGTAGGAAGTCGGGTCTAGGCGACGCCAACCGTTGGAATCATAGACCGAAACCCATGCGTGGGCATCGCGCCCTCGAATTAACCAGTACTCACCTAGATCATTAAAGTCCCCTCCTTGAAAGCCAACCATGACGTGAGCTGGATAATCAAAGCTACGTAAAATGATCGCCATGGTCGATGCAAAGTGTTCACAGATACCAACCTTTCTTACTTCAAGAAACTCTTTGAGCTGCTCAAGTGGAGATCCTGTATAAGCACCGGGGCTTAATGAGTAGGAAAAATCCTTTGAAAACAAAAGGTAAATCTCTCGCTGTAAACGATCTAGACTTAGACCGGCAAACTGTGGAAATGCTTCTCTGATATAGCTTCTGACTTCAACTGGTAACTGAAGTTCATCTTCATGTAGAATAGGATCATTGCTAAAGAAATTAGATGCATTAGAGCTTCCACTCCATCGCAGTTTTTGGTGAGAAAGCGGAGATACAAAAGCATCACCTAACCCTCTTCTGGTTGTTTGCCCCAAAGTGAGCAACTTAAACGAGGTTGCTGGAGCTAGTAAAAAAATACTACCTCCGCCTACCTCAGCCATGTCAGCAACATAGCGGTAGCGTCCGCGCACATCGTTTTGACTAGCAGCTAAGTAGCGAAGGCGATTATTTTTATTCCAATTAAAGCCATCCGTAACTGATAAAGTTCCACCCTGCCAGTACATCTCCGGCATTGCTGGTGTTTGGTTTGAAAAACGGGCCCTAAAAACAGCTTGGTCATTTTGCATAATTTCGCTAATGCTTCCAGGCCGAAGTTCGCTGGAAAAGCCGGTCCAAGCGTTAACCGTTTGTGTTTTTTGATTTCTAAAAAGTGTAAAGTTGGCCCTTGGGAAAATAAAAAACAACAACGTTGTTAAGATAAGAGAAAAACTCATCACTCGAAAAAGAACTTTTCGTTTACTCTTTTGAAGGATAGACTCTACATCTTTTTTGCCACGCTGGAGATCCATGAAAATACCGCACATTAAAGTGGTGGTAATAACCATGAAGGCAAGTAGCATCAGCGACTCTAATAATAAGTACTGAGCAATCATCATGAGCTGGAAGATTAAAAAAAACAAAAAGTAGTCTCTAGCGGTTTTAATCTCGTAGAGTTTGAGTGCTGCAAGGATGGAGAACAACGCCGCAGCGGCTTCAACCGAACGATAACCATCATAATCCTGCCATACGAAGACACCTCCACTAAGAAGCAAAACAGTGCGTAGGGCTTTAGGGAGTTTTACTTTTTTTGCGTAGATGATCAGAGCTAAAGCCCAAATGGTGCAAAAAACGACTATTAAAGCTGGATGATGAAGATTGTAAAACGGCAATAGACCAGCACCTAAAAAAATCCAGCAAATATAAAACAGTGACCTGCTCATGAAAACTCAACTATTGATTTCGAGTGAATGGAAAGACGATCTAGGCAATCTTCTTTAAACTCCTGACCGCTGCCTAGAGTGAATTGATGTTCGCCGGGATAAATAAAGCCATAAGTCGCATCTGGACTCATCTCTTGCAGCAATCCACAGGCGGCGCTCAAACTCTCTTCCACCTGCTCGCCTCGAAGGTCGTAAACTTTAGCCTCCTGTGACTCTCTGGTGAAGACTCGTATTTGCGGGTAATTAAATCTTTGACTGTGACGTCGGTCAATACGAGAGAGACTCTCCCCTGGTCGATGCCCTCTCGTTTCATGGTACTCATCATTACCAATTTGCATAGACAAGCTTCCCCCGCCAAAATCTTGACCTGAGTGATCGAAACAGCGTACTTGTTTGATCAATGGCTTTGGTCTAACCAAAAGCTTTAGCTCTACATTCATCCATTTCCAGGCGTAAAAAAGTCCGAAAGGAAAGCGACTAGAGAGGCTTAGACGATTTAACTTATACTGACCCCGTTCAAGATCAAGTTTAGATAAATCGACGAACAAGTCGCGCCTTTCAAGTCCAGAAAGTTTGTCGACTAAGATCAATGTCTTACCTAAACACTCAATGGCAATATCGTACTGATCTTTTCGACTCTTATTAATCACCCTCAAGCGATAAGGTGAAGCTGTACCCGGTTGAACTCGCGCAATTTGATCCACAACTTCAACTGAAATAGCGTGAACACTTTCATTGGTGACGACGGCCGAGATAGAAACAAAAGAGAAAAAGAGAAAAGTTGAAAAGTAGGCGAGATTGTGACCGTACGAGATGGCAATCAAGAACAGCACAAATGCGATAAATGAGAAATAAAAACCAATGGCACTTGGTACAATATAAACACGAGCATTATTCGTTTTTTTCACAAGCTTTTCAAAGAGTTGTTGCGGCAAAAGTGCGCGAACGCGTCTAAGGAATAGGAAGCTCGTTGATAAGTCTTGTGACTTCAAACTGACCTACCTTCATCCCTCGCCCACCACCAACTCGATGTCCTAACACACTTGATGCTAGAAACTGAATATCGTCTGGGGCGACATGGCTTCGTTGATTAAATACTGCCTGCATTTTTGCTAATACGATTAAGTCCTGACCAGCACGTGGAGAGATATGCGCACCATTTTTTCTAAGTCCTTGCAAAAGATCGAGGACATATTCTAAGAGTTGCTCACTCACCACAACTTCTTTGGAGCGCTTAAATAACTCACCCGCCAGCTCTTTAGTAATACAAGCATTGAGTTGTTTTATTTTTTCTCTCGGATCATCCATGATCAAAATCTTTTTTTCAAGACTTCGACTTGGTAGTTCCAAGGTTAGGCCAATAGTGAAGCGATCTAATTGTGATTCAGGCAGAGCGTGAGTACCAACTTGCTCATAAGGGTTTTGTGTCGCAAGTACACAAAAGTGATCTGGCAGTGGATGGTCTTTGTTGTCGATTGAAACCTGGCGCTCTTCCATCGCTTGAAGGAGTGCACTTTGAGTTTTTGGTGAAGCGCGATTGAGTTCATCGGCCAAAAGCATTTCGCCAAAGATCGGGCCCGGCTCAAAGACAAAGTTTGACTGATCCTTGATCCAAACTGGTCCACCTAAAATATCGGCCGGTAACAAATCGTTGGTAAACTGAATACGATTGAGCGGTCGATCTAAAAGCTGGGCCAATAAATTAGCAAGAACAGTCTTACCCATACCGGGTTGATCTTCGATAAGAATATGGCCGCGAGATAAAATCCCGAGTAAAGAGAGATGGATCTCAGTGCGCCGCCCAATCAAATATTGGTCAGCACAGTCGAGGAAGTTTTCTATTTCGTTAAGCATTTTCACTCTGGAATTATACCCACACTCACTCCACTCTGTGATACATTTTTTAAAAAACATCTCTTTATCGGAGTAGATATGTCGGCGAAATTTTACACACTAAGTGCTAAGAATATTGATGGTACACAAACTTCTCTAGAGGAGTGGCAAGGCAAAGTTGTTTTAATCGTCAATGTCGCTAGCCGCTGTGGTTTTACAAATCAATATGAGGGACTCGAAGCTCTACAAAAAAAATATGCTGACAAAGGCTTTAGTGTTCTAGGCTTTCCGTGCAATCAATTTGGAGCACAGGAGCCAGGCACGGAAGATGAAATTAAAAGCTTTTGTGAGACGACCTTTGGCGTAAGTTTTCCACTCTTTAGTAAAGTTGACGTTAACGGCTCAGACACACACCCAGTTTATGAGTATCTCAAAGAGGAGCTACCAGGCGCCCTTGGTACTAAGGCCATCAAATGGAATTTCACAAAATTTCTTATCGATAAAGAAGGCAATCCTATTAAGCGATACGCTCCCCAAGACAAACCAGCTGATCTTGAGAAGGATATCGCGAAACTCTTATAGATCTTTTAAATAATTATCAAAGGCCTTCATATTGATGAAGGATCTAAATTTCTTTTGTCCACTAAAACGCTCGTAATCGAAGTTAGCTGTTCCGCCAAAGAGCAGCTTATCTTCACTATTTAAGCCTTTCATCAATCTCGCTATATAGTCATTTAGGAATTCTTCGTTAGAGTCAGCAACACCTTTTGTCGCCCCCAGAATAATACGATTAGCTTCCACCGACTGATAGGTATCAAGCAGCGACTGAAGTGGCATATTTGGCCCGAGATAGAAGAAGTTTAAATTGTAGTGAGCACATAGAAGTGCCGCCTGCATAATGCCGAATTCATGATAGTCGTCTTCAGGGCTAGCGATAATAAAGGTTAACGCCTTGGTAGATTTTTGAGCGTAATGCTTAAAAAGAAGGTGACCAATATGGAATTTTAAAATCGCACTTAGTGCGTGCTCTTGGGAAATGGATAGTTCCCCTCTTACGACTTTATTACCGACTTCATTTAAAAGCGGTGAGATTATATCGAGAGCAAACTCACGTGGACTAAGCAGTAATTTCAGCTTTCCAATTTCGTGGGAAATAATATCGAGTTTATCCGTCGCTAAAGCCATTAATAAACTCGACAAAGACATATCAATATCGACTAGCGGCTTTTTTAAATTTCTTAACTCATTACTTTCAACGTCAGCTGTTTGCTTTCCGAGTTTTTTAAGTAACTTTTTGAGTTCAAGTGTCTCTGTATTGGCAATTTGGCCGATACTATGTCCTAGAGTGCAAAGCTCAGACAGTAGACTAAGACGCTCAATCTCTTTTTGCGAGTACTCTCTTCGCCCTTTATCATTTCTGGCTGGAGTCACCGCTTGGTAGCGCTTTTCCCAGGCTCTGATAGTATGAACACCTACACCTGAAATTTTGGAAGCTAACTGAATATTATAACGTTCGCTCATAAAGACTCCTATGTGATCACTGTATAGGAGAAGCGTTTGTGGGTCCAGAAGCTGTCTAAGCTTTGTAAAAGACAAAAGTTAGACAAGTAAGTTATACTAAATCCACAAAAGGAGTGAGTTATGAAGATTGCAATTACTGGTGCTACAGGCTTTGTCGGAACTAAGCTGGTTAAACAACTCTTGGCCCAAGGTCATAGTATTAAGGTTTTCTCACGCTCCAAAAAGAAAGCTGTGTCACTCCTTTCAGATAAAGTTGAAGTTATCGAGTGGAATGCCCCACATGGAGATATCCCTAAGGGATCATTTACAGGCGTCGATGCTCTGATCAATTTAATGGGTGAAAATATTGGTGGCAAAAGATGGAGTGATGAACAAAAAGTGAAGCTTCGAAATTCGCGTGTTTTAGCCACTCAAAAAATAGCTAAGGCGATTGAAGCTGATCTTCCAGATGGGATTGATTGTCTGGTCTCCACTTCTGCCATTGGCTATTACCCAGTCAACTTAGACCAACCTCTTGATGAAAACCATCCCAATACCAATAGTTTTCTCTCGAGCCTGTGCCAAGACTGGGAACAGTCTGCGCATACGATAAAGAGCAATAGAACAGTCATTTTACGAGTCGGTGTTGTACTTGGTAAAGGCGGCGGAGCCCTGGCAAAGCTTATGCCTATCTTTAAATTAGGACTTGGCGGACCAGTTCTACCTGGAACACAAATGATGTCGTGGATTCAACTTGAAGATCTTGTAAACCTTTACGTCGCTTCAGTTACTACAAAATCCTATCAAGGAACGATCAATGCTGTGACCCCACACCCGGTTACAAATACGGAGTTTTCCAAAGCGCTTGGAACGGCCTTGTCGCGTCCTGCAGTTTTTCCAGTACCTGGCTTTGCGCTTAAAATCGCCATGGGAGAGATGTCGACTATCGTGCTTGATTCACAGACCATTGTGTCCACAAAATTAGGCAATTTAGGCTTTAAATTCAAATATCCAAAGATCCTTGAGGCGCTCCAAAACCTCTGAAATTGCTCATATTTCTCACTTAAATGAGTGAAGACGCGATGGCGTGTTAACCTGTCTTCGTCCTCACTCGTTGTTCGTTTGTTCATGTGAGATGGCAGTCTTTTTCCGCTTGGGAACTCCTGCAAGCGTCTAATTGGAAGTTCAACCGTGCATAACCGACAGCGAATAGAAGTCATTCTAGGCATTGTTGCGTGTGTGATAGTGTGCACTTCATGCGCAGGCCCCATGGACCCCTTCGGTGCCAAACCACTCTTATCTGGGACGATGAACGCGCTTGAACTGCAACAAACAACCCTAGAACAACTAGCGGTTGATCCAAAAGAAGCCTTAACTGCATCGCGCTCTCCTGCCCAGGCCAGTAAAACATCTATCCACTTTTATCCGCCAAGAAAACTTTGGCACAGATCATTTGATTTAACCGTCACTGTACGCGATGAAGCCGGGCTTGATGAGAATTCAAAAATACATTTTTTTTATGATGGTGAAGATGTCACATCACGAGTGGTTTCTTATGCACGCTCAAAATATTCAAATGATGCCAAAGAAGTAAAATTTGTCATTCCTGCCTTTAGGTTATTGCCTGAACAAGATCGCGCCCTAGTCGTCACCTACGCCAAGCTCGATCCGCTTGGCAACGATCAGATTTTTGGCAAAGTTTACGAAGAGCCTTATTGCCCGATGAAGGATCTACAAACCATTGCCAGTAATACTAATCTTAAAGGCTTCAATACAAGCGAAAAGGTTCTAGAACAAATCAAAGTGCTATCGGCCTTTAATCAAATGAATCCGGCCCTGATCGCTGGCTTAATCGCGCAAGAATCGAGCTTTGATCCCCGCGCTGTCAGTACGGCAAAAGCATTAGGGCTGACACAGATTACAGCGCCGGCAGAAACTCATATTCTGCAAGACCTTGGTGAACGGGCGGCTGCATGGCCTAGATATCCTGGCATTTCTCAGATGAATCCCCTGCGTATTAAAGCACTTATTGCGCTTGGAAGAATAAATGAAAAAAATGAATGGCGCCTAGCTCATGATCGCTCTATCCAAGGTGGTATCGCTTACTTAAAATATATTGAACAGTACTGGAACTCATTCTCACCGATGGTTCAACGACAGCTCGCCAGTCTTGACCCCGAGCGCAGACAAAATGAATTAGTTGATCTTATTCTTGCCAGCTATAACTCAGGCCCTTATCGCGTCAGAAGAAATCTTGATCGACTTGGAACAAATTGGTTAAGCGCACATAATTTGGGTGAAGCCAGAAAATATGTCCATAACGTTAAAAGTTATTGTTATGACTTTGCCAGGGGGTATTAGATGAATAAGAAACCTCTTATCTTTAATCTACTGGCCATCACCCTTCTCGCACTGGCGGTTTCATTTCCGATTCAGATCTCTTTGATCTACGGCCATGAGATGAGCGACATGGTTCAACTTGGTGCCATTTGGAATAAGCTTCCTATAAACAACCTGCTAACCATGTTGCTACTTTCAGTTACCGCTTGGAAAATTTGGAAGGTTGAAACCTCCATTATGCCTTGGCTTACGGCTTCGTGTATCGTGGTGGCGGCCAACAACTTCATTGTTTCGAGTTACGCAAGTGATTGGAGCCAATTGCAGACGACTTCTTCAACTATTGCTTTTGCCATTTTACTCGGAAGTTTTATGTTCACTAAGGCTTACGATCATTCACTGCAACCGCAAATGCAGTGGTGGAAACCGGCCAAGCGCCACCGCATTGACGCTCCTGTGGTGATTGAGTTTATGGAACATCACCGTTTTCAAGCTCAGCTTTTTGATATGTCCTCGACTGGAATGTTTATCACGGGAGTTCAACAGCAATTAATTTCATCATTGGCCCCAGAGCAAGAAGAAATGGCCATCAAGATTCCTTTCAAGAATCAGTTTCACGCCTTCACCGTTAAATTGGTTAGAAAAACCGAACAGCGCGGCCACTACCCAGGAGGATGGGGTCTAAGTTTTAGCCATTTAAATATTTGGCAACGTCTTAAAATTAACTGGATGCTAATGAATAATCGCGCGGCTTTTACCTTTTAAACTGGCTGGACGCGATTCTTTCAAACAACAATGGAAAATGTCTCGCCATAAAGCAGCCGATTCCCTCAAGTCCGCCTGGAGAGAGAACTTTTTTATTCTTCTCGATGGCGTTCATTACCCGCTTTGCGTATTCCTCAGTAGTAATACTGGTAATGCTTGAGACGTCCATATGCTTGGAATACTTTGGCGCAATCTCATCAAACATTCTGGTTTTCACGCCGGGGGTAATAAGAGTTAAGACTTTAATCTTTGTACCTTTCAAATCCTGTCTTAGAGATGAAGAAAAAGCTACAACGCCTGTTTTGGCGGCAGTATAAGTGGTCGTGCAAGGAAGATGCATCACGCCTGAGACCGAGGCGTTATTCACGATCATGCCCTCGGGACGATTGATCAGCTTGAGCATCATTGCTCTGGTTAAGTGAATCAGCCCGACTAAATTAACTTGAAACATAGAATAAATTTGATCGAGGTCTTGTGATTCGAGTAAGCCGCCAGTTAATTGGCCGGCGTTATTGATGAGAATATCGACCTCATTCAAACGTGAATCACTTAAAAAGCGTTCAATCGACTCTTTAGAGCTCATATCTAAAGCGATGGTTTCCACTCGCTCATCGGCCCAGTCAAGCTTTAATTCTGAAGGCGAACGTATGGCCAATAAAAGTCTAGCTCCTCTAGAGTGAGCTTCCTTTGCAAAGCCTAATCCGATGCCGCGATTTGACCCGGTTATAAGAACTAATTTATCCTTGAGTTGCACGATTCATCCTAAGTAAAGAGAGATTTATGAACAAATTGTTCTGCTTACTCATTTTTATAAGCGCCCCTGTTTGGGCATCAGTTGAGTATATCTCAGGTGAAGCTAAATCTCGAACCGGAGAATTAAAATATAAAGAACAACACACGATGACATTCGATGGCCAGGACTTAAAACGTGTTGAAACTAAGTATTTTAATACGCAAGGAGAAGAGTTCGCTTCACTCCTATCAATATTTGAATCTTCTTCTCTACTACCGACGTCAGTCTTCAGCGATAAGCGAACTGGTAAAATCGAAAAAACTGAAGTTGTTGGTGATAAGTATAAAGTGACAACAATAGATGCTAAAGGCCAAGCAAAAAGTGATGAACTAAAGATTGATAGTAATATGCTCTGTGGTCAAGGCTATCACAATTATATTCGTGCCAATTTGAACTCGTTCAAAGAAAAAGAGATTCGCGAGATTAAATTTATAATTCCTTCAAGAAGAGATTATTTTAGTTTTGATCTAAGTCTACTTAAACAAGATAAAGAGACCAAAACCTTCAAGCTCGCCATCACCAATTGGCTGCTAAAAATGTTCGCCGATTCAATTGAAGTCGACTATGACCATAAGGGCAATCTGCTCGCCTATCGCGGCCTCTCCAATATCCAAGATAGCGAAGGCAATAATATGGACGTCGTTATCACGCTTAACAAAGTCGAGGGCTTCTAGGTGCAAAAGGGACTAGTTTGGTTTCGAAGAGACCTACGACTTCACGATCACGCAGCTCTTGCGAGTGCAATCAGTTCCTGCGACGAAGTTCACTGCCTGTTTGTTTTTGATCCAGAAATCTTATCAAAGCTTGAAGATAAAAATGATGCTCGCGTGCAGTTTATCCACGACTCCTTAGTGGAAATGCAAAATCAAGCTTCGATTGAAGTACGCTACGGCGACCCAAAAAAAGAAATCCTGGCCTATTGCCAAGAACATGAGATCAGCGACGTATTCACCAATCGCGACTATGAGCCCATGGCCAAAGAGCGCGACCAAGCGGTGAAAGAAGCGCTTTCCAGCAAAAATATAAAGTTTCACACTTTCATGGACAGCGTCGTCTATGAGGCTAAGCGTACGCTAAAAGACGATGGAACTCCCTACAAGGTTTTCACACCGTATATGAAGCGTTGGTTAAGTGTCTTGGCCGAAGATGGTTTTGAAGTCGCAAACTATCAATGTGACTTATCCAAAATTGTAAAAACCAAAAACTCAATTAATAGCAAGGACTGGATGAAAGAAGTTGGCTTTCACTCTTGTAAACCACATCTAGAGGCGGGAACCCAAGCGGCCAAGAAACAATTGGAAGCTTTTAAGAAGAAAATCTCCGACTATACCATCATGCGCGACTTCCCTGCCGCCGATGGAACGTCGATGATGTCAGTGTATATTCGTCACGGCAATATTTCGGTGAGGGACCTCGTTCGAGCGGCTCAGTCCGGCTCAACAGAAGGTCACCATAAATGGCTCAGTGAAGTTATCTGGCGCGAGTTCTATCAATATATTCTGGATCAATTCCCACAAGTTGAAAAACAAGCCTTTCGCCCCGCCTACGATCAAATCAAATGGCGTGGAGGCAAGAAAGAACTCGAAGCATGGAAAAATGGTGAGACCGGATTTCCCATAATCGATGCGGCCATGCGCTGTCTTAAGGCCACAGGCACCATGCCCAATCGCCTTAGAATGGTAACGGCGTCGTTTCTTTGTAAAACTCTTTTGGTTAATTGGCGCGAGGGTGAGAAATGGTTCGCCGCCAAGCTGCTCGATTTTGATCTTGCCGCCAATAACGGTGGTTGGCAGTGGTGTGCTAGTTCCGGCGTCGATGCTCAGCCCTACTTCAGAATTTTCAATCCCTATTCGCAATCTAAAAAGTTTGATCCGGATGGGATTTTTATCAAAACTTGGTGTCCTGAACTTTCAAATCTCGATGAAAAATCCATTCATGCTCCCCATGAACTTTTACCCATGGAGCAACAACTTGCTGGCTGCGTGATCGGCCAGGAATATCCTGCCCCGGTGGTTGATTATGCTAAGAAAAGAGTTGAGGCGCTGGCGATGTATAAACAAGCTCTAGGCTAATTACTAGCCCTGCTCGATTTCCTTATTCAGCTCAATGATCTGATTCTTCATCAACTGATAAACTCGCTCCATAAGCGCGACTGAATCTTCCGGCTTCATACCAGCAGTCGGGATAGGTTCGAGAATCTTGCCAATGATTTTGCCAGACTTTAACTTATTCCACTTCATGCGGTTGTGATAAGAAGAGTAACAAACAGGTATGATCGGCACTTGGGCATTAATAGCGGTGAGAAAAGCACCTCTTTTAAACGGCAGTAAAATCTCGCGACCGCGGCCACGAGTGCCTTCGGGCATGATGTAGATGGATTTATTATTTTCTAAAATCTCCCTCGTCACTCGCTCCATCGATGCCTTGGCTTTTCTCTTGTTCGAGCGATCAATCAAGATATTGCCAGAAAGCCAATAAAACAGACCAAAGATTGGAATCCAGACGATGCTCGATTTGCCAAGAGTCACGCAGCGATTAGGGATGGTGTAGCCACCGGGAAACATATCAAAATTATTTTGGTGATTGGCCACGATGACAAAGGGCATTTGCTTTTTAAAATTTCCTTGGCCTCTAAGGTCAAAGTCAATGCCAAGAATTTTAAATCCAAGTGGGCATAGGATTCTGCCGCAGGCGCGCACATTAGAGGGATGAAATGGTCTAAAAATCCCAATAATAATTCCGACTAAGAAAGAGAAAATGCCCCAAATAAAAACTAGGGTAAATCTTGGAATAAAAATCACTTAAGCCCCTCGTACCCAAACTTCGTTTCATCAGGAATTTTTGTTTTTGGAAGCACAGTGGCGTTAGGCGCGATGGAGACTTTCTTACCAACTTGCACACCACCCATTAAGATCGAGTTAAGACCAATGGTTGAGCGATCACCGATGACCAGAGGTTCAATCACGACATAACCTTTTTGCGCGTAGTGGGCCATCATGAAAGCTGAGCCACCTACCGTCACGTAATCCCCTAGTCTAATCAAGCACGGGTCAGAGATATTGGAAGTATTGACCATCGAACCCTTGCCCATCTTCATTCCCATCCCCATTAAAAATAATTGGGACACAGGAGAAGGCGTGACCAGGTCCAAGACGGTGTATCGAACCAAATAAAAAAGTGCGTTGTGATAATACCAAGCGACTGATTCAAGCGACAGCCAAGGGCCGCGATAAGGTTTTACTAAAAACAAGAAAGGAAAATTTAGGATTGGAACAATAATACAAAGTGCAAAAATGCCGAGGAAAAAACCAAAGCCTATAGCGATTGAACCAAACAGAGCAAACTCAAAACTATTTTGCGCCATAGGCACAAGCTTGTCCCAAATCAAAAGCCCAGGGGCGACAGAAAAGGCAATACTGATGACGTACATGATTGCAATTGGGATCACGAAAAGAAAGAAGCCCACATACTGACCTTTTCTAAGCACGTTTTCCAACAGACCAGAGAAGCCTTTTTTGGCCGAACTCTCGTCGTTAATACTGCCAGTATTCTTACTCACAAGGACTCCTTAATATCGCTATTAAAATAGGATAACGCGCGTCACCTCACACGGCAATAATTCAAAAGCTCCTTAGTTTCGGTTGCCTGAGAGCGCCGATACCTTCATACTTTGGCGATGATTACACGTCGCTCAATTAAAGAACTTATCACTTTCGCTTTCCCAATCGTCGCCGGCCAGATGGGGCAAATGATGTTTGGCGTCGGCGATATTATGGTGGCAGGCCGCTATTCAAATGACGTGCTGGCCGCTCTAGGAACTGCCACTGGCATCATGGCGCCATTTTTAATGGTTGGTCTCGGTGTCAGTTATGCTATCGGACCAATTGTGGCCAAGTACCGTGGTGAGGACGTGGACAAGCCTGAGGCCGTCTTCACGGCCCAAGCCCTCGGTGCCATTGTCAGTATTTTCCTCTACGGATTACTGCTCCTGCTCACCATGAATCTCGATATATTTGGTTTAAATCCAGCGATTGAGCCCCTCGTGGCCAAATATCTGCGCGTGGCCGGTATCTCTATTTTGCCCATGCTGCTTTTTCAGGTTTATAAAGAATATCTGCAGGCTTTTGATCGAACCGTCTACTCCAATGGACTGGTGCTGGCCTTCAACGTCGTCAACGTCGTTCTCAATACCGTGATGATGTTTGGATTGTTTGGTGTGCCGGAAATGGGAATCGATGGCGCCGCTTGGGCCACAGTTATTTCAAGAACGCTTATGGCGATCGTTCTTTTCGTTCATACCAATAAGTTTAGAAGCTTCTCAAATAAAGTAGATAAAGATCTGCTTTCTGAGTTTTTAAAACTTGGGCTGCCGATTGGATTTTCAACACTTTTAGAGGTGCTATCTTTTTCAACCGTCACCGTTTTAATTGGCGGCATGGATGTGATCACTTCGGCATCACATAATGTGGTTTTAAATTTAGCTTCATTGTCTTTTATGATTCCGCTCGGTGTCTCAAGTGCCGTTAGTGTTAAAGTTGGCCAAGCGTTTGGGGCCAAAAATCAAAAAGGTATTATGACATGGTCCTACTCTGCCTTAGCCACAGTGGGCACGATCATGTTCTTCACTGCCGCCATGTATACGCTCATTCCAGGGGTGCTCCTCGCCTTTTTCACTGATGATGCCAATGTCATTAGCTTTAGTGCCAAGATGTTGGTTTTTGTGGCGCTATTTCAAATTCCCGATGGACTGCAAGTTACCCTCTATGGAATTCTTCGCGGTATAGGGATCACTCGCCTGCCGATGCTCTTTGCTTTTATCTCAAACTGGATGATCGGTATTCCGGCCGGGCATTGGCTTGCCACAAGTGGTGGAATGGGTGCCTCAGGTTACTGGGCGGGCTTGGCCATCGGACTTTCGGTCATGTGCCTATTTCTTGGAACTCTCTTCTTTAAGCGCATTAAGGGATAAAAAAAGCCCGGATTAACCGGGCTTCGTTTTATCTAAGAAATAACATCTCTCTATATTTAGGCAGACTCCAAAGATGATCTGGAATCAACTCTTCAAGTTCATTACATTGATTGGCCAGACTCTCAGACATTGGCATCAATTGCTCAGCAAACTTAGCAGCCGCCGTTACATGTTCATCTAAATCAACAGTTTCAAGCGCACGCTTTAAGTTTGAACACTCGCTATAAACTTTTTGGAAAGTTTGATCGAGCATGCTTAAGAGTTCTTTTTCAATACTAAAGTCAACGCCGGCTTGCTTTGAGGCATTCACTGAGGCCAGCAGTTCAGCTTTATATTCAAGCGCTGATGGAACGACGTATTGATTAACCATTTCCATTTGCGTGCGATACTCAATCTCGCGGGCAAGGACATATTTTTCAATCAATACGTTATAGCGAGTCTCAAGTTCTTCGGCCTTGAAAACTCCCATCTCAGTCAAATAAGAAATGCGATCTTTTTGCGTTAAAACACCAAGCGCTTCTGGCGTATTCTTAAGATTTGGCAATCCGCGAGCGGCTGCTTCTTTGACCCATTCTTCAGAGTAGCCATCACCATTGAAGATGACCGGCTTACAATTTTTAATCCACTTTAGTGTTAGTTCTTGAAGTGCTTGATCGACGCTCTTGCCGGCGCCAAGCTCTTTTTCTAGCCATGTATTTGATTCATTGAATACTTCAGTCACGGCAGCGTTAAGCACGGACATAGGAAAGCCAATATTTTGGCTCGAGCCCACTGCTCTAAACTCAAATTTATTGCCGGTGAAAGCAAACGGTGACGTTCTGTTTCTGTCCGTATTATCGCGCATAAGTTGGGCCAGCTGATCAGCACCAACATCAACGAATTTCTTATCATCTGGAGTAAAGGTTTTACCTGCCAAAAGAGCTTCGACGATATGATTAAGCGTATCACCTAAGAACACCGAGATAATACTTGGTGGCGCTTCATGACCACCGAGGCGATGATCATTGCCGTGACCTGAAATCGCCATGCGAAGAGTGTCGCCGTGGCGATAAACCGCTTCACAAACAATTCCCATGACGGCCAAAAAGCGCAGGTTTTGGTGCGGTTCACTGCCTGGCTCGAGTAGGTTATTGCCTTTATCATCTCTCATAGACCAGTTAAGGTGCTTACCAGAACCATTAATTCCGGCAAAAGGTTTCTCGTGTAAGATGGCCTCAAAATTATGCTTGGCCGCCGTCTTCTTAATCACCGCCATCATCATTTGATTTTGATCGGCCGAGACGTTGGCATCATTGAAGATCGGTGCCATCTCAAACTGAGAAGGTGCCACTTCGTTGTGACGAGTTTTGGCCGGAATTCCTAGCTTATAAAGCTCGTGATCGAGTTCTTGCATGAAAGAAAGAACGCGCTCAGGAATCTCACCAAAGTAGTGATCAGATAATTGCTGATTTCTAGCTGATAGTGAGCCAAACAATGTTCTGCCCGTCATGACGAGATCAGGACGAGCGGCCACGAAAGCTTTGTCGATCAAAAAGTATTCTTGTTCGGCGCCACAAGTAACCATGACGTTTTTAGCATCACTCTTCCCAGTCAGTTGCAAAAACTTCGTGGCGGCAGCGTCGAGTCTATTGATCGAGCGAAGTAGCGGCGTTTTAACATCGAGGGCCTGACCGCTATAGCTAACGAAGGCGGTTGGAATACAAAGTGTTTTGCCGTTAGTGCTCTCAGTTAGGAACATCGGCGAAGTGATATCCCAAGCGGTATAACCGCGCGCTTCAAAGGTTGAGCGTGAACCACCATTTGGAAATGATGAGGCATCTGGCTCGCCTTGCATAAGCTGAGTGACAGAAATTTTTTCAATCGGCTTATCGCCTTTGAAGGCTAAGAAAGCATCGTGCTTTTCGGCCGTGCTGCCTGTTAGTGGTTGAAACCAGTGACAAATGTGCGTCGCCCCTCTTTGGGTTGCCCACTCAGTTGCTGCCGTAGCGACAACTTCAACATGTTCTCTTTTAAGTTTTTTGCCAGAAATTTTTGCGACTTTTAAAAGCTCGACACGTACGGCTTCGGGAATACCTTCTGCTGTTCTAAAATCAAAAACATTATCACCAAAGTATTCGGAGACTTTCATGGTCTTACCGGTGTTTTCTTTTGGTACTTCAAAAACTCGCTCGGGGCGGTTTGTGGCTTCGAAAATGGATTGATTTCTTTTACTCGATGAGGTCATTGGACGCGCTCCTGTGCCAAGGCAATTAGTGGATGTCGTACAAAATGATAACTCTATGAGCGGGTTTGAGGCTAGCGCAATTTCGAGCAATAAGGTTTATTAGAACTTAGCTGACGTAGTGCTTAAAGTTGAATAATCTGGTTCTGCTGAACGGGCACGAGCAAAGCACATGGTGAATGCGACGAAGAATAAAAGTAAAAGTTTGGCTACAACGGCCTGGCCTTCTTCAGGAAACATGACTTTACCTCGAAAATGATCTATTACGTATTGTGTTATGCCGCAAAATTTAGAATACGACAAGACACTCCTGCCAAAATGCATCCAAATCGCTTGGGTGATGGAGTCTGAAGTGCCCGAAAACTGGGTACATTCAGTGCCAGACGTGATTAAGGCGATTGGAGAAAAGCGCGTGCGCGAATATGCGGCATCGCGCCATGCCCTCGCCCTAGCCTGTGAGCTGGATAGTTTTGAAAAACTTGAAATTGAAAATCACCAATACCTGAAGCATCA
>PBCC01000037.1 GCA_002716825.1 Halobacteriovorax sp.
AGTGAATGGAATGATCGGCATATTATATAAGAGTGTGAAAAAACCACTTAGGGCAGAAATCTCAAGAATTTGCTGACCAATAAGATCGAAGAACGGGTCAAACAAATAAGCAATCAATGCAAACAAGAAGGCGCTAGCAAAAGCCGCTCCCATTTGGATGCGAAAGAAAAATAAGAGGACAAAGATAAGTAGAGTTTGAAGTGATAATGCTGGAGCAAAGCCAAGCACTAGGCCACAAGCAATACCGGCGGCCAATTGATTCTCACCAGTATCCGAGTTTAATAACTTAAGTAGAGCAAACAGCTGCTTTAGCATGACTGTCATAAGAACCTCCCAAGATTGCGTGACACTATCTTAGGACTTTTGCGGATTAAGTAAAACCTAATTAGTAATTGCGACGGATTTTTGAAAACACGCCAGAAAGCCAATCAAGAAAGATATGACATGCATCAGCAAGGGCCATTCCGATATACAGCCAGCTAAGGCTTTTATAGACAGTCTTGTCGTAATCATACTCACGAACAAACTCGACAAGCCCAGACCAATAACCTTCCGCAGCAAAATCGATATACCCCATCTTTGACAGGACAAAGACTAAGAGTCCTCCCAATAATACACTGTAGGTTATACGCGTGAGTGTTCCGGTTATAAGGCCGTGAGACAGGCCACGGTGTTTAAACAGTATCGAATAGGGGTAGAGAAAAAACTGTAAAATACCCGTGCGTTTTTTAGGCATTAAATCTGTGTCGGGTGAAAAAACCAGCGTTGAAAATAGCCAACCAAAAATAAAAGGCAACCAAACAATGAGTGAGTGCTGATAGCCGATCAAGCCGCCTGTTAAGACCGCGCCGATAAATAAATTAAACCCGTCGTGGGTCTTTCCCATCGCCACTAGAAAAACCGGGAAAGACTAAGGCTGATGTGGTGATCTTGATCTAAAACTTCTAGCCCCACTGGTGTCGCTGCTTGTTTTGGAGCATCATAAACTCTAAGTGTCGCTCCCACCTTCCACACGTCTGAGAGCCTACGTGAGAATTGAAAGTTATAAAGTTTTTCATGGGTGCGCTTTAAATCAAAGATGGCCGAAAGAAGAAACTCTGTGCCCATAATATCGTTTCGCACATGACGAATACCAATAAATACATCATTTTGAAAGGCAGTCAAAGCTTCTGCTTCAGCCTCTTCAGTGCCTAGAATTTTGACGGCTTCTAAAAACACAGTTGAGTCTGAACCATCCGCATGCGAAGTGGCATATTCAAGCCCAAGGGCCACTTCAGAGTGATCAACTGGCTTTTGTAGTCCGGAGGCAGTTAGTACGCTTAAGTCTTTTTCAAAGCTGCGTTTGGCACCTTCGAGTTTAAAGAGCCAGGCATCGAATACAGGCATTTGCATACTGGCGCCAAATTGTGCCACCTGGAAATAATGTGGCACATTCATAGAGCTTGTCCCTTGATTAGGGATTGCATTCATTCCAACAATTGAATAATCGCTTGTACCGATGATTGGGTTTAAGCGATCAAAGTGTTGCAAATAATGAATTGAAACATCAGCGCCCATAATCAGTTGAGTCAGTCGGGCTGCGTACTGGGGGTGCCATCTATCACTTGTGGCCTCTAGTCCATCGACCCAAAGTGGCTCAGCGATCTGAGTACCAAGCCCAAGCCTTGAAGCCGCCCCAGGAAAATGCGGAGCTTCTGTTCTAGGAAAAACAAAGAGCGTGAGTGCTCCCTCATAATAAGGGATTTCGAGTTCAACCCCTAGCTCCCCTCTTTTTTCAGGTTTTTCCAAAGGTGCATCATAGTTGCGACTATTAACTGAGTCATTAGGACGAAAAGCTTCAAGCCCAGTCCAATTATAAATTTTATAGCCTGCCGACACTCGCCAAAGTTTTTCTTGGTCTAAGAAATAGCTCGCGTAGGCATCTTCCACCCAAATAAGGTCTCGCGATGGCTCTTTCGAGTCGACGCGGGCAAAGCCTCTAAGAACGTGAGAGTAAAAATCATCTTCGAATCTTGATTCGAGTCTAGAGAATACGGCCACTCCAGTATCTTCTGTGGTCTTTGAGTCATCATCTTTAAATTGACGATACTCAAGGGCCACTTCACCCATTGAAGAATATTCGGCATAACTCTCTAGAGAAACAAATGCTAATACAAAGAAGAATACTTTCATGTCACCTACTTAAGTCGTGATTGTGAAAAGTCAGACTCTGGAAACTTCTTACCCAAGACTCGATTATCCCAAGTAAAGATGGACTCTTTTTTAGTCTGGGCATTTTTCATATGAATTTTATTAGCGCGATAAAGTTTCTTGGAGCCAATGGTATATTGCTTATAAGCTGAAAATTCCGCCGTCTTTAAAAGTTCACCGCGCTGATTGTAGTACTCGATTTTCATGGGATTAAAGATCTGCTTATCCATATACATAATTTGCTTACTATAACCAGATGGCTCTTTTGAAACTCTCTCCAGCACCCATACGTCGCGCTTATCAACTTTCTCATCGCGCAGCCATTTATAGTTAAACTTCTCAATTTCTTGAGAGCCAAGATCTTCAAAGGCAAACTCGCTTCCCATAAATGATGAAGACTTTGAGCTCGAGTTAATACGCTTCACACGACGAAAGGCCGGGATGTATAACCATTGATCGTCTTCTTTATTCTTATACGACCAAGTCAGCATCTTAGTGCCCTTGACGTCCTTCGGGTTTTGAAACTCCATCAAAGAACGATCACCATCCTTGCCACCTTCATGTACCTTGCCATCCATTTCGCGAACAACTTGTTGCCCACTCGCGGTGATCAAAACCATTTTCATTTTTGATTCTTCGCCAGCAAAGCCATTATTTTTATCACGTACTTGCTTGGCGATCTCTAGTCCCTTTTGTTCGGGAGTGGCCGACATGACAGGGGCAAACAAAAGACTGATCAAACAGGAAAATGCCAAAAAACGCATGAAACAGCTCCAAAAAAAGATTGTCCTAATGATATCTTGACCAAGTAAGCCTGACCAGTTTGTTGACTTAGATTTCAAGCAGTTGATAGGATCACTTAGCAATTACTGCTCTGTGCAAAAGGAAAAACATGAGCGTTTACGTCAACAGAATACTAAATCTTAAAAAAATCAAGGCTATCGGTTTCGATATGGACTACACCTTAGTGCGCTACAACACTGAGGAATTCGAGCGTCTAACTCACCAAAAAAGTCTGGCAAAGCTGATTGAGCTTAAAAATTATCCCAAAGAAATTGGCTTACTTTCTTTTGAGTTTAATCGAGTCATCCAAGGTCTCGTCATCGACAAGAAAAAAGGTCACCTACTTAAGGTTTCTCGCTTTGGGAAAGTTAAGCATGCCGTCTTTGGTGAAGAGCCACTAGCCTATAAAGAACAAGACCGAATCTATCGCAACCGCGTGATAGATCTTAACGATACAAATATTCAAAGTTTGGATACATCGTTCTCAATCTCAAATGGTGTTCTTTTTGGTCAATTAGTAGAACTCAAGAAGAAAGGCTTGGCCCTACCTGACTTTGAAACAATTGCCACTGACATTCGCGAAGCCATCGATCTGTGTCATGCCGATGGGACACTCAAAGATATTGTTCGCGATGATGTCAAAAGATTTATTGTTCAAGATGCCGATATCGTACGCGTACTCGAGCGCCTAAAAGATTATGATAAAAAGTTATTGGTCATTACAAACTCTGACTGGAGCTATTGCAAGCTCTTGCTCGACTATGCCATCAATCCTTTCCTAAAAGAGCACAAGGATTGGAGTGAGCTGTTTGATATCACCATCACGCTGGCTTCAAAGCCACGTTTTTTCACTGGGCGCCAAGCCTTTTTGGCCATCGATCCGGCCACCGGACTCATGTCTAACACCTTTGGTAAAATTGAAAATGGCATCTATCAGGGTGGTTGGGCCGGAAAGCTTCAAGACGACCTAGGCTTTGACGGCGATGAAATCTTGTACCTTGGTGATCATATCTACGGCGATGTAGTTTCAATTAAGAAGACATTTAACTGGAGAACCGCGCTCGTACTAGAGCCTCTTGAAGAAGAAGTGGCCGCGGTTAAGGCGTCATTACCAGTTCAATCAAGAATCGATGAGCTGATGATCAAAAAAGAAGCGCTCGAGACAAAACTTAATAATATGGATCTCAAACGCAAAGAAGAAAAACAAGAAGTTGATCGTAAGGATATTAATAAGCTCTTTGCCGAGATTGAAAAAATCAACGAAGAGATTTCTAGCCTTCTTGAAGATTATCGAAAGTTCTTTAATCCCAATTGGGGCGAGCTTATGCGCGCCGGCCAAGAAGAAAGTCGAATGGCCGATCAAGTTGAAAAGTATGCCTGTATTTATATGGCCAAGGTCTCAGATCTTTTGGCCCATTCGCCAAAAACCTACTTTAGACCGGCCAAACGCGTGCTTCCCCACGAATTAGTCGAGTAGCTCACTTAAGAAATTAACATAAGGGATATGGGCGTGTTGTCCATATCCTCCCCCCATCACATAAGCACGTGGAATATTCAAAGAGCTCAAACTCTTCTCAATCAGTTGATCGCGCTTGAGCATTTGCTTGTCACTAAGCTTTATCCCACTAGCACTTGGAAGTTCATCGTTCTCCCAAGCGTCGGCGCCAAGAACAATGATGCCTAAGTCAAAGGGCTGCTTAAGCGTTTGCTTTAGTCCCGACTCAAGAAGTTCTAAGTACTGACTCTCTTGATTTGGCAAAATCTCAATATCCAGATCACTTGGTAGCTCCCAAGGACCGCTTCCCAGACTACCATCTAGAGGCCATCCGTTTTTCATGTGGATACTCAAAGTAAAAATCGAGTCATCACGTTGAAGAATCTGGGCCGTGCCATCGCCCTTATGTGCATCGACATCAATAATTAAAACGCGCGAGACTCCAAGCTCTCTTTGGGCCTTACGCGCTCCAATCACAATATCATTGAGCAGACAAAAACCGCGTCCAGCGAAACTCATCGCGTGATGCATCCCTCCTCCTAAAAAGAAGGAAGAACCTTGATCGAGTGCTTTTTGAATTGAGGCGTAGGTGCCACGACACTGAGTTATTACATCGGCCGGCATTTCATCTATATTTTTAACAGCAGAAAGAAGCTGTTCATATTCGTAACAACATTTAATTTCATGGGCCACGAGACTGGGATCGAATAAGCGCGCGATAAAATCGAGGTCGTGGGCAAGCCTCAGATCATCAAAACTGATGTCAGGTAAGTTTTCTGGATTTGTTTCCTTAAGCGCTGGAAACTGTTTTTTTAAAGCATGGAAAATCTTATTCGAGCGATCATGTTTAAGCGGCACAGGAATGCCGTACTCGGCAAAACGAGGGGCCAATAACTGGTGATAAATGAGTGCGTCCGCTTTAATGAGATTCTCCCTAGTTAGCAGTCTAACTCTTGGTAATCTTTACCAAGTCTATTTACCCTTCGCCAAGTCGCTGCTAAGCATAATCTATGCTTTCAAGAACTCTCTGGCTACGCCACGAAACAAAACCATTCGAGGAACGTGTTGCTTTGACCCCAAGTGCGGCCAAGCAGCTCCAAATGCGTGGCCATGATGTACGCATTGAGCGATCAAGCACGCGTATATTTACCGATGCTGAATATGAAAAACTCGGGCTTCCCTTGGTCGATACAAATTCATGGAGAAGCGCTCCTGAGGATGCCATCATTCTTGGCCTAAAAGAGCTTGAGGAAGAAAGTTCTCCACTCATTCATCGCCATATTTTTTTCGCCCATTGCTATAAAGGGCAAACAGGTGCCGATGAACTTCTCACTCGCTTTGCCTTAGGTGATGGCAAGCTTTATGACCTGGAGTTTTTAGTTGATCGTGCCGGTCGTAGGATTGCTGCCTTCGGTGTTTGGGCCGGATTTGTCGGTGCAGCTCTTGCCATCGACTTTTGGATCGATCGACAACTGGGGCTCAACCCAAATGATAAAGCTCCGCTTAAGCCATGGACTTCATCACAAGACTTAGTTCTTTATTTAAAAGAGCGATTAGCATCACTCGGCCGTGCTCCAAGCACGCTTATCATCGGTGCTCGTGGACGCTGCGGGCGAGGTGCAAAAAAACTTCTAGATGCACTCGCTATCAACACAGTCGCTTGGAATTCGAAAGAGACAAAAGGCCGTGGACCGATTAAAGAAATTCTAGATTTTGATGTCTTCATTAACTGTGCCTTGATGATGTCAAAGACTAAGCCTTTCTTAACTCCCGACCTGCTTAAGCAGCCACGCAAACTTCAAGTTATTTCTGATGTGGGATGTGATCCAACAGGACCCTGCAATCCGATTCCGATTTACTCCGATACGACGAGCATGGATCATCCTGCCAAGCAATTAAGCTTTACTGAGCAAGACTTGTGGATCACAGCAATTGACCATTTACCTTCACTTTTACCACGTGAATCAAGTGACGATTTTTGCTCGCAGCTTCTGCCTCACCTTGAAGTCTTTCTCAGTGGCAGAATTGAAGACACACCATGGGAGCGCTCTCTTTCGCTATTTTATCGTCATCTAGGCCGCATCGGCGTAGAGCCAACATTGCAACCTGAAGCCAATCTTTCTCTCTAGAGTTTCTCTTGCTAATTAGACCTGTTTAAATGAAAATTTAAGCCTGTTCTTAATTTATAGGGGAAAATATGAAGAAAATTATTTTTTGTGCCTCATTGCTTTTTGGTTTTAATACATTTGCTGCTGATTCAAGCAGTGGTTGTGGCCTAGGCTGGCAGGTCACTCAAAGAACTTCACTGTCTGCAAGTTCAACAAGATCAACAACACATGCAATTTTACCCAATACAATCAGCATGACTACAGGTATCTCTGGCTGTGCTCACCACTCAATTGTAAAAGTTGACAGTGAAGTTCAGTACTTTGCTGAAGCTAATCTTGAAAACCTTCAACTTGAAATCGCTCAAGGCAACGGTGAATACCTAGTTACCCTTTCAAACCTTATGGGTTGTGATGCTGGTTATACTTCACGCTCTCAGTCGATGCCACTTCCAATGAGCGCACAAGACTTAGTTTCTAGAGGCTGTCTATAATTGTATTTTTTCTAAGTTTATTTTTTAGTATTAGCATAAGCGCGGCCGAAGTCGATGATCTGTCAAAAGATCCCACTTGGCTGCGCTTACTGCATTTTGAGGGCTCAAACTCACGAGTAGATTCGAAAGAATTCTTCATCCACCCTCGTGGCCATCAGGATGCAAAGCTTGAACTCAGTGCCACGATTGAAGCCTTCAAGCATTCCAGTATTCTAGGCACCGATCGCTGGAGTGCCGCCTGCGCCTTTCCTGCTAGACATCAATTTTTACTAGATCGAGGCTTTGTTTTTCCAAAGGTTTTATGTCTTGAATACGATCAATGGCGAAAACTTCTTCCAATCAAGAGCGTTTCAATTGTTTTTTTCTTCTTACTATCCAGGTAACCCTGCAAGTATTTTTGGTCATACATTTTTAAAGCTTAACTTTAGCGAAGATCATCAGTCTAAGCTCACTGACTATGCCGTTAGCTTTTCCGCCAGGGCCACCGATCCTGTTGGAGTGGTCTACGCCATCAAAGGTCTGCTTGGTGGCTACCAAGGCTTCTATGAGATTAGTCCCTACTATATGAAGGTTAACGAGTACCTCCATACCGAGAGTCGAGACCTGTGGGAGTATCCCGTCCTCATGAAACCAAAACAAATAGATCGCCTACTTGCTCATCTGTGGGAACTGAGCAAGAAAGCTTCCTACTCCTACTGGTTTATGAGTGAAAACTGTTCGTTTCAATTGCTAGCACTTCTCGATGCGACTTATGGCGATACTAACTTTGCCGAGAATTCACCCACTATCGTTTTACCGGCCAGAACTTTGACGATCTTAGATAAGGGACAGAAGCTGGGACAAGGCTCTATTCGACCTTCTTTCAAGAAACAATTGCTCTATCGCTACAATTTACTCTCCTCTAAGGAGAAAGAAACCTTCGAGAGCAATGATAGCAATGCGCGCATACTGGACTCTAAAATTGCAGTTGTCCGCTATCAGCAACTCTTAGTTAATGAAGATCCTAAAAAACGCGCCCAACTAACAAAAGAGCTTTTACCATTGATTCAAAAGCGCGCCGCCCTTGGCACAAAAACCCCGGATTTTGATCCTCTGTGGCTCCAGTCCATGAAAGCAGAGAACCCTCTACTGGCCCACGATCCCCATCGCTTACAACTCTCTAGTGGTGTTAAGAATGATCAGCTACTCAATCGGATTGAAGCAAGGTTTGGCTTGCACTCTCCACTTGATAGAGAGGATGGTATGCCTCATCATAGTGAAGTAAATTATTTCTCCTTCACTCTTGAACACACAAATCGTGAAATCTACTTACAAAACTTTAGACTCATCGATATCTTATCGCTTCAACCTGCCAATATCGCGAGTTCTGGTTTTTCTTGGCGCGCCGGCGCTGGAGCCCTAAGAAGACTTGGCTACTTTGATAAGCTTCTTCCTCAGCTAAGCTTTGCTGGTGGGTACTCGCTAGCACCAACCCAAACTTTTACTTTATATGCACTGCTTGGAGCTGAGTAACTAATTCACCTAAATAAATTCGAAGATACTGCCATTGGTAATACTTTAGAGCTTGGGCTCATCATCAGCCCAACGTGGACACGCATCAAGGCTCACCTTAAAGGCCATGCCTTTTATGATTATACTCGTACTAAAATGTGGAGCTCACTAAGCCTACAAACGCAGTACGATTTAAATCATAAGTGGGAAGTCGGTCTAAGTGGTGAAGCTATTTTTAACACTCCCTATCAATTAGAAAAAAAATCAAATCAATATCTGGCCATGATCAATCGACATTTCTAAGATAGTCATGTGGAACAAGTTATCTCAGATACATTAAAGTTTGGAATCGGATTAATCTCAATTCTTAACCCCATTGGTGTTATTCCAGTCTTCCTTTCCCTAACTTCTCGCTATTCAAATCATAAGATCAAACTCGTCGCCCGTTCTTGCTCTATAACTGTAGCTGTGACCATCTTAATTAGTTTATTTTTAGGACAAAAGATTTTAGGTTTCTTTGGGATTTCAATCGCATCTTTTACCATCGGTGGTGGTTTTCTTATTTTCAGCATGGCCTTCTCTATGATTCGTGCCCAGCAAACACAAGCTAAAATGAATCAAGATGAAATTGATGATGCAGAAGAAACAGCTGAGATTGGAATTGTGCCATTAGCGATACCACTACTGTCTGGTCCAGGGACCATTTCAACTTCTATTATTCAAGCCAAGCACTTTAACGATATTACTCACTGGATTGGCGCAGTCGTCATTATTTTCGTCGTTGCACTGATTGTTTATTTCATTCTTAGAAACTCTAGAGCAATCGGCGATCGTCTAGGCAAGATTGGCTTAAACGTAATGACCAGGGTGATGGGCTTGATTCTTCTGTCAATTTCAATTGAAATGATTGTCTCGGGAGTAAAAGAAATACTCCCGATTTTAAAAGGCTAATTAGTTACCAACAACAACAATCAAGGCGTCGTAAGTCCACATTGTGGCATTTCCAAACTTGCCAGTATTTCTATCAACAACTGGAAACTTGTCTCTGTTGATATAAAGAATTCGTTTTAATAGTACATCATCAATGACTTCTGACTGATCAACTGTTCTAAAGTTTGGCTCACCACGAGAAACAATCAACTGATTGACCTCTTCAGCTTCTTCCAGTCTCATTCTGACACAACCACCACTTGCTCTTGAGCCGAGGCGATTATATTGCCCGCGAGTTGTTGCGTGGGTGGCGATACCGCCATTAAAGAAAACGGCCCAAGTCATTGGCGCCGACAGAAATGTTCTAGACATATAATCGGTGTAAGCGCGGATAGGGCGAAAAATACCCACTGGTGTCGTAGCAATATAACGACGGCCTGAAGTTGTTTCTTTAATTTCTTCGGTTCCAGTTGAAACGTCATAAACAGAGTAATAATCCCCATCGACATAAACAGTTGCGGTTTGTCCGTTTGGTCTTGAAGCAGTTCTAAGTGATTTATCAACAACGACAACAACACCACTTTTTTTAATTAAGGCATCTATATTGGGTTCAAAACCAACACCTTTTCTGGTCGGCATAAGCTCTTCAACCGGAGTCATTCCAAGATCGATCGCCTCTTGATCACTCAAGGCAAAGGATTGGCCCGCAGTCAGCATTAGCGCAAGAAAAAATAACGTTTTCATAGATTCCCCAAATATCAAATTTGGGCAAAACTACAACGAGACAGTCTGTTTAGCGAGATTCATGCATTTTTTACACATTTTAAGGCTTCTACCTGGAGATCCTGGGGTAAAGGATTGGCGAGGGCGGCCAAAATGCCGTCTAATTGCTCAGGACTCTTAGCTCCACACAAACTAGTACCTATCAATCCATACTGCTCATAAAGGCTTAGGTTATGACTTAGGGCCAATTCTAATCCCGTATGACCATGATCTGAAATGAGTGGAAGAATCTTTGCCATGGCCTTAAGTTTTGGCGCGTTCACCTCATCATTCCACCAAGGGGCATCCGAAGAGCGAACATCGTCCTTATCAAACGAACGATTTCTATTCACACGCCCAGTGATAATCCCCTTATCAAGAGTCCCCCATGACATAAAAAACTGCTTATTTTGCGCCAAGCTCGAAAACAACTCTTCACTACTTCGTTCAAAAATATTCAGTTGATTTTGTACTACTTTAACTCGACCAACTTCGGCAGCTTTTATCAGCTCGTCTTGATTCGTATTACATAGGCCGATATAGCGAATCTTGTTGGCATCTTGTGCTTTCACTAATACTTCCATTGTTTTTCGAATATCAGTCTCAGCATCTGGCCAATGAACCATATATAAATCGATGCAATCGGTTCCGAGTCGTTTTAGACTCTCCTCAAGCATTTTCTGTGTCGTCTTTTTGTCATTTCTAATCGCTACGTTCTTTTTGTTATCCCAATCAATACCGCTTTTCGAAATAATGAAGACATCATCTCTAATACTCTTAATCGCCTTTCCAAGTCTGACTTCCGAAACTCCAAAGCCATAGATCGGTGCTGTATCAAACAACTTCAAACCTTTATTAAAGGCATAATCAACAAGCTCTAAGGCCTTAACTTCGCTCATGCCACCAAAGCCGTAGCCACCGCCTTCTCCAGAGATTGATGCGCCTCCAAAGGCAATTGGAGATGAATGAAAAGCATCTTGAATTGTTAACATATTATCGACCTTTAGGTATTTCGTACTTTAATCGCTCAATGACATCGAGGATAGAAGTATTAAGTTGATTGAGTTCTTGATAAAAGTCTTGCATCACTTCCAAATTGGAAAGTGGCGCGCCCTGGGGCCTGAAGTCTGACTCATAATTTTGAATGAGACCAATCAGAGATTGTCTCAACTGAGATAATTCTTCCATGTTGGACCTAGGAATTAACTCATTGTCTGAAAGTGAAAAAAGAATCTCCATCGCCGATGAAGTATACTCTACGGATGAAGCGGAGTAGATATAACGGTGAGCGGTCTCGACAAACGCTCGGGTTAACTCATTTCGTTCATCAGGATCAATCTTGGCCATGGCAATATCTTTAATCAAAGCATTAGTGTAATTGGTAATCTTAACATCTGAACAAATTGTACTCTCAGACATCTTTCCCTGAAGCTTTTGTGGATCTGTTTTGGGATTATACAAAAGCTTAAGATTAAGTTCATGGATGACTTCAGATGTTTGTACCGTATTTAAAATATCATTTAATAAATTCACGGCCTGATTATAAGAACCGTTAATTCTTAATGCTGTTTGATTGGGGTCGATATAGTCTTTTTCTTGAAAGAGATTCTCCAACGCTAGCATACATGATTTATTGGCAGGCAAAACCAGTCTAACAATTAAGTCATCATAAGCTTGCCAAAGCTCATTGATCGTTTCGTTCTTTACTTTTGTGATCTCGACTTGCTCAAGCTGAGTATCATCTTGCTCAAAGGTAATTTCCTCGTCGGCCAAACTTTGCGGCGTACTGTGCTCGACAGACTTTGATTGTTTAAGTACCGGGTCTTGCTTAAACGAATACAGACCAACGACAAAGCCGATCATCAGAGCTACCAATATTAATAGTAGTAATGGTGAGAGTTTTTTCATTGGTTTTATTATAGACTTGGCCCATGGCTTTTCCCAAGGGACATATTCTTTTAAATCTTAAGCTTTCAGAGTCTGAGCTCGCCTTAGTACGAGGCAGAGACTGGCAAAGTCTCGATCAGGTGGCCAAGCACTGGCTAAACCCGGGTGGCAAGCTTTGGAGTCTGCTTGCTGAACACGCTAGGTTTACCTCAGTTGAACATATTTTGGCCCTCAGATCCGGTCCTGATGATGATGAAGGCATCTGGCACGATGATGGCTCCAGACTTCTAGCCTTCTCTTTAAGCCTCACATTAAAGCATGAGTCGGTTCATGGCGGTGAGATCTCGATTCGCCCAAAGGGTTCGAGTGAGGCCTATGTGCTGACATGTCAGCCGCTTGGAACTCTGGTTATTTTTAATACTGGTCAAGATAATTTTGAACACCGCGTTAGCGCCGTTAAAGCTGGCGAGCGGCTCGTTTTGGCTGGTTGGTGCACTTAAATAGCTAATTATTGGGAACTACAAAAAGGACTTGTCGAAATTCGACAACTTGGATAGATTACGTGCCTTATTGCACCTAAAGAAGTGAATTTAGAAAAGGACCTAGATATGGCACGCGTTTGTGATTTAACTGGAAAACGTCGTCTTGTTGGTAACAAAGTTTCTCACGCCAACAACAAGACAAAAATGACTCAAAAGCCAAACCTTCAAATGAAGCGTATTTTTGACCCAGAAACTGGGCAAACGGTTAAGCTACGTCTTTCTACAAGTGCGATTCGTACTTTGGACAAAGTTGGATCTCTATCTAAGTTTGTTCGTAAGTATCGTCACCTTTTCGAAGCTTAATTTTTTAAAAAATTGAAAATAAAAAAGCCGCCTTTAAAGGCGGCTTTCTTGTATTAACTTTTAGCTTTTCTTAGTACTGAACTTCAACTTCAGTAATTACAAATCCCCAAGCATCAACCGAGCGATCTGAAGTAAACGTAGCGTGAATGGTGTCACCTTCTACATAGTCAGTCACATGTCCTTCACCTTTACCAGAAACCTTCTCAACAACTTGGCGAGAAGCATTCTTTACAGAGATAAAGTCATAGTTTTTCTCAGTATCGTACTTAGAAATTTTTAGACGCATGAACTTTGCACCCGGAACATTGAAAGTACGTTCCATGTTTACGTTATGACCATATGGATGAGACGTTTCCCATGATTGCTCAAGAGCTACTGTCTTCCAATCACTTGGATTTGGCTCATTACGTTCTGGACGAGTATTTGTAAGTAGGTTGTAAGCATTTAGACGGCCACTATTAATAGTACGACCTCTAAGTGCGCCTACTGGCTCTGAAGTAGCCATCAAACGCTCACGAACTTCAGCTACTGGCATACGACCTTCTTGAGCAAGAAGAAGTCCTAGAGCACCAGTTACGTGTGGAGTTGCCATTGAAGTACCTGAGTAAACTGCATAACCACCATTTTTGGTTGTTGAAAGAATGCGGTGACCAGGAGCTGCAATATGTACTGTACGACGGCCATAACAAGAGAATGAAGCAAGATCATCTTGAGCAGTTGAAGCAGCAACTGAGATTACGTTCGCAACATCATAGTTTGATGGGTAGTGAGGTGACTGGTCATTATTTGAACCTGAGTTACCAGCAGCAGCTGTGAAAAGAATTCCAGCTTCGCTTGCACGCTCAATCGCTTCTTTAAGAGCTTCAGAGTATCCGCCTCCGCCCCATGAGTTTGACATGATATCTACGCCACGAAGAGTTGCATAATCGATGGCGGCAATAGCATCAGCTGTTGAACCAGAACCTGAGTCAGAAAGAAATTTAACTGCAAGGAACGAAACTTCACTCATGACACCAGCAACACCCACGCCATTGTCATGTGTAGCACCGATTGTACCAGCACAGTGAGTTCCGTGAGAGTGACCATCCATTGGATCGCCATCTTTACCTGCGAAGTCATAACCATAGATATCATCAACAAAACCGTTGCCGTCATCATCAACGCCTTCAGTTCCGTTTAGCTCTGCTTCGTTAATAAGCATATTGTCTTTAAGATCTGGGTGACGGTAGTCAATACCAGTATCGATTACCGCGATTTTGACAGCGCGAGAACCTTTTGTGATCTCCCAAGCTTTAAACGCATCAACGTCAGCACCAACAAGACCGGCTTGAGTTCTGCTTGGCTCATTCTCACCTGTATTATCAAGTCCCCAAAGTTGACCGAACTTTGGATCATTAGGAGCACCAAATTGCATTAGTGGCGCCATAAGAGATTGAAGGTTTACTTCTTTTTCAGGAACAATCGCGCGATAAACAAAGTTTGGCTCGGCATATTCAACTGATGGATCTGAAGCAAGGGATTTTACGACTGACTTAATATTTGATTTTTGATCAAGCTTTAAAACGTGAACATCGCCGTAGCTAAGCTTCACTGTACGAGCGAGAGTCGCTCCAACATTATTCATAACAGACTTAAGAGCGGCTTTATCAGTGCCTTTAAGTTTAACGAGAACTTCGCCTGGCACAGTTTCTACTGCTGCGTGAGCGTTTGCGGCGAGTACTAAGCCTGCCAAAAATCCGAGCTTTTTCATTGGATACATCTCCTTAACTGTTACTCGTTTCTTCCTGAAACGAGTTGTTCTTCCTAAACAATCCGTAATCAACCTAAATAAACTAAAGTCATAAAAGACTAAGTCGATGACTCTGTGCTCACCCAGATGGAAATCTTTTCCATTATAAGTTTGAGCTGCATAAAAAGGGGGAATGAGAGAAAATATTAGATATGATATATCACAACTCAAATGATCCGGTATTAATCAAGAAGATTCCTCTTAAAATCTGGACTCTTCGTGATGAGCTCGAAGCCGTCATCGCCGCAAGAATTGAAAGCGGGGAATACAGTGAAGATAATCCCCCATCCATTGAAGACCTGATTGCCGAGTACGGTAAGAAGGTGCCGATGAAAAGACTTGAGCCTGAAGCAGATGAGGCCAATCTTAAGCTCGTTCCGGAAGAGGAAGAGTCAGCGTCAGACGAAACGGAGGATGTTGAGCAAGAAGCCACAGCTGAAACAGAGGTTGAGAAAAAGGACCCTGTTCAGGTTACTCAAAGACGTCCAAAACTTAGTGAAGATAAAATTTTTAATGGCACGCTAGTTTTGGCCGAGTTAGAAATGGATCACTTATACTTCTTCTCTAATCGTCAGTTCACGCCGGGCCAGAGCATTGTGATTGAATTTCTCATCCCTAAAAAGTTCTCGATGAATGTCGATATCGCCTACTGTCGCGCCTTTAATCTTAAAAGTAGAATTATCTCGAGTCAGAATTATCGCTACCGCGTGGCCGCAAAGTTTACTTTTCTAAAAGAAGGCGAACGCACTCTCCTGCGCCAATTTATCAAATCAGTTGAGCCTGAAGTTCAAAAGCAAGTCATGCCTAAAATCACAAAAGGTAAAGCAGAAGAGACTGATGATGGCTTTGGTGATCTGGACGATCTCGATATTTAATTTGAACTTGTCTCAGCAGCTATCGCAAATTGGGTCGCGCCTGCTGCCTTCGCTATATCCATAAGAGTCACCGCACTTCCAAGATCAGCGGCCTTGTCTCCTTCTAGTATAACGAGGCTTGTTTTTCCTGCAGTGAGAGCATTTTTAATTTCGCTTTCAAGCTGGTCCTTTGAGACTTGCTTGCCGGCCACCGATATTTGTCCTGCAGCGCTAAGGCTTATGATAACGGCTCCAGGTTTGTCTCCCCCACTCGTACTCGATGCCGTAGGTAACTCAACATCTAAGCCTGACTCTAGTGACACTGAAGACGTAACCATAAAGACGATCAAAAGGACCAACATGATATCAATCAATGGCGTGACATTAATTTCAGCGTTGATATCATCATCTTTATCGTTGAAATTAAGCGCCAAGATTACTCCCCGATTCATTCATTTGATCGCGAAGGTCTTCCACTCGATTTTTAAAAAGAATCAATGTGCGTGATAACCTTGTTTGAAAATAGTTATACAAAACAACAGCGATCACCGCCACGATAATACCAGCAGCGGTTGCGATCAAAGCCTCAGAAAGACCAGCAGCAACAACGGCAAATCCGCTTTTTCCTGTGCGCGCGATACTTTCAAAGGACTTGATAATTCCCACGACTGTTCCAAACAATCCAATAAATGGAGCTGACGAACCAATCGTTCCAAGAATCCATAAAAACCTTCTCATCCCGAGGCGGCTTTCTTTCAGTCTTCTTTCTAGTCTTTCCTGGCCCCCATCCATAAGCGCTAAGTATGGTGCGCCAACGATGGGATGATAGCTATTACAAAGGCCCCTCGCCTCATGGAGTTTATTGGTGCGCAATAATTCACTGGCCTTGAGGTGGAGTTGATTGGCGCGTTGATCAAATTTGCTTAAAAACCACAGTTTTTCAAAAGTCACGGCCCAAACGAGAAAGGAGCAAACTAAGAGAGGTGCCATGATAAAGCCACCTTCTTGAATTAAATTTAGCATTCCTGCCTCCCTAGACTTAAACTTGCCGCTCTTAAAGTGCCAAGATAGAATAACGCCTGTTATTGTAGCTAGACAAGGTTAAGCATGGCCAACGGAACTATCCAGGCACAAATTCAACGCCCCGCTAACTGGTTAATGGGTATTTTCTTACTTATCCTTCTGTTAGCGACTGGGATATCTGAGTTCTTCCAGGCTCCAACCGAGCAAAATACTGAGCTGACTCGCTTTAGAACGCTTTTTACTAAAGAAGATTTTGCTAATATCACTGAACTCAAGCTCAGAAACCGACTTGGTGATTTTCACTTCTCAAAAGTCGAAAACGATCCTTATTCACGCTGGAATATGGTTTTGCCAAAACGCTTTCCCGCCAACAATGAAGTGTTAAAGAAGTTATTTGAAACGCTTAAAGATTTAAAAATTAGAAAAATATTCAGCTACGACCCTATCAATATTGCGAACTTTTCTCTCGATGCCCCACTTTATGAAATTACACTTATTGGCACCGATGGCAAAAAGAAGGTTTTATCTTTTGGACTTGTAAATCCGATTGATAACTCAACTTATGTTTCTAACTCTGCCGAGACGGAAGCTATTTATCATATCGATGCGGTTCAAAGTGATCTCGCATCCCTTGATATGACTGACTTTGTCGATAGCCATATCTTTACGCCAAAGTCAGCCCAAGTAAAAACTCTTAAGATTTATCGCGGCTCGGTTTCTGGAACTCCAGCATTTCAACTTCAACGAGGTGACCGCGGAGAATGGATAAGTCGTGGCAGAGAACTCGATGAAGCCAAAACTCTCCAGTGGATGGATGAGCTACTTTTACTGAAGACTATGCTGATTGTTGATAAGAGCACACCTGAGCTCGATGACAGCGTACAAAAGCTCATTGAATCGCCTCAGTTTACACTTGAGATTGAAGACCTCAACGAAAACGTTCTCACTTGGAGTGTTTCCAACTCTATTAACTCTCTACCAGATGTTCGAGTAGAAAAAAGAGCCTACGTACTCATTAAGGCATCTAATCGCCCTTACCCATGCCTCATACATAAAGATCAACTAAGGCTCTTCCAGCCCCGTGAGCAAGACATGAGAAAGCTACCTATCAATAAAATTTTCTATTGATTCGAGGTTAGTTTTTTAAGTTTTTCTGGCTCAACAAAAATTTTAATAAAATTTTCGACAATGACTGTATTGTAACGAGAGACAAGTGACTGATCGATTAGGATTAATTTCAAGGCTTCGGTCGGTTTTAATTTTTTCATAATCATCATATGAACGAAGTCATCAACAAGGCAGATAATATTGGCCAACGTCAAAATCTTGCTGCCCTTCTTTTTAAAAGGAAAACCTGTGCCATCATAATACTCGTGATGCTGGAGAACGATTTGCTTTACTGAATTATTGATTAAGTTTTTACCATCAATCATCTCTGCCCCTAGAACAGGATGATTATGATACAGCTCAAGTTCTTCAGCAGACATATCACCAGGTCTTGTATTTAAAAGCTTTGGTGGCATTTTCATTTTACCAATGTCGTGAAACATACACGCCATCGAGGCTGTCTCAATCGTGGTTTGGCTTTGCCACTCAAATTGCTTAATAATTGAAGTGGTAAAGAGAGTTACAAGGTAGGCATGATCCACTGCGGAGGGATCAAAATCTTGATAACTGCGAAGAAGCTTGTAGAGAGTTTTATCTTTTTCGACTAATTGATAAACTTGCTCACAAATTTCTTTACCTTGTTCAATGATCTGAGGCTTAAGTCCTTCAGACATGACTTCTTCAACATACTTTGAAGTCACATTTTTTAAAAACCTTGCCTTCATTTCAATCGGAACTTTTTGAGAGCTTACTAATTTTTCAGTGAGGTGACTTTGATATTTAATGTACTTGGATCGATCAGATGTTTTGAACCAAAGGTACTCAACATTTTTTTCATTTTTATATTTATCAATACGCTCTTGTGAGAATGTATCACCGGCATGAAGAATCTTGATGTACTTACCGCTACCAAGTTGAATAAAAACATCAAAGAGAACGGCCTTGGAGGAATAGAACTCTCCAATTTTTATACTGGTAAAAGCGGCATCACTCTCACTGACTTCAACTTCATCGGACACACCTTCTCTGCGCTCAGTTCCAGCTAAAAGGTCATTGACACTTTTACCACCTTCAAAGATCCTAAGAATCTCTTCAATCGGTGCCTCTTTAGAAAGAACAGACTGAGCACCAAGCTTGATCCATTTATCGCCTTCAAACTCTTCGGCCAAAAAAATCACACTAATCCCAGTCGACTTGGACTTGGCAAAGGTTAAAACTTGCGACCCCGAGTGATTGGTCAGATCTTCACTAATAACGGCGGTGAAAAATTTATCTTGAGCAATAGCGATTTGCGCGTGCTTACCAGAATCAGCGGTCACGACCTCGTAGCCCTGCGAGCGAACAAGTTCGCTAGAAGCTTCGAGCCACTCGCTCGAGGGATGGGCTAATAAGATTTTTAATTGGGCCAAAACATCTCCAAGTAGCCATTATACGTTACTTATCGAAATTTCAGGAAAAAACACAAAAAAAAAGCCACCAAAATGGCGGCTTTAAAAGCAAAAGAATGCAAAGATTATTTTACTTCTTTATGAATCGTCACACGCTTTAGGTAAGGATTGTATTTTTTGATTTCAATACGATCTGGTGTGTTTTTCTTATTTTTTTCAGTTGTGTAACGAGAAGGAGTTTTCCCCTCTTTACGAGCTTCTGTACACTCTAGTGTAATGACAAAACGGTTACCTTTCTTGGCCATAACTGACTCCAACGAGCAAATATTACTTAATAATAGCTAAATCGAATCGGTAAGTTACACGTCAGCACTTGCACTGGCAATGCTAAATTGATAAAAATCCTCACCCTTGGAGATTTCATGGCCATTAGTCCGCTAAATTGGAACACAAATACTTATAAGTCTTCGAATTTAAAGGCTTTTATTTCGATTGGTGCATCACCTTCTGATCCCGAGGAAGTTCTTTATCTGGTCAATCTGACTGATGATGAGCACCGCGAGTACTTCCAAGAGGAGTTTTCGAGCCTGGATCAAGCCTGCTCGTTTATTAACGAGCGCTGGGGAGACTGGGAGCAAAGCGATTTGGCCAACTCAGGTTCTGGCTGTGGCACCTGTGAAGCTCACTAATAGCATTGACAAATAAGCGCAAATTCGCGAAATTGTGCCAGCTTTCGCTTAAACCGGCCTTGTGATTGGCAAGGCGCATTGAAGGATCCAAGTTATGAAAGAAGGAATTCACCCAAATTACCGTGAGATCGTTTTCGAAGACATCTCAAGTGATTTTAAAATTTTGACTCGTTCAACGATCAAAACTGACCAAACAACAACTTTTAACGGCAAAGAATATCCATATTACAAGTTGGACATCTCTTCAGCTTCTCACCCGTTCTATACTGGTAAGACTAAAGTTCTTGATACTGAAGGCCGTATCGACAAGTTCAAAAAGAAATTTGGCGCTTCATTCTCAAACGCTGTTAAGAAATAATTTTCAAAAGCTTCGCTTTTAAAAATTATTTCACGAATGTGACTAATTTAAAAAAAGCCCTGCAAATGCGGGGCTTTTTTATTTCAGTAATTTCGCTCTAAGAATGCCATCGCCCAAGACTTTCTCTACTTCATATCTAAAACGAATTCCTACATTCTGCTTTTGCATTTCTTTAGCTTCGCTCTTGGAGAATTGTTTCTTTTGTAGTTGAACTTTATGAAGCGTTTCACTGCCGTCACAAATTTCCCAATCAAAAGAGAATTTAGTTTCGGTTAGAAAGCGTGTCAAAGTCGAGCGATCATCTTTAAACTCTTCTTTTGAATATAAGTGAGCCGTCATGGCCTGGGAACGGCGATCTATTTGAGCCTTTTGGCAAAGTCTTTCGACTTCAAGGTCATGACTCCCACGCCAAACTTGGTGGCACCAATCATTGGGACATTTAGCCAGACTAGGACAAGGATAAGCAATCGACATACCCTGTTCGATTAAAGCTGTCCTAAGTTTAATTGCCTGCTTGAAGAAGTCACTTGTGCCCGGCTCTATAAAGAAAACATAATCGGGGTCTAAGCGACGGATAACATCAAGAGCTCCATCAACACCAATCTCATTAATAGAGTGACCAAAAAACAAAACAACTTTTCCTTCTGGTCTTGGAGGGGTCATCCTGTAAACGGAGGCTGGGACGTTAGGGTAAAAATGCTCCATAAGCTTATTCGCTTGATCCAGCATTCCATGGGCACGATCGACGAGAGTCACACTCTTGGCTTTGATCGAGTCACACCACGCCAGCGAGTAAGTACCTGGGCCACAGCCAAAGTCGATAAAGTGGGCATCCGATAAGTTCTGTTTTATCTCGTCGCTTAGTTGCGACAAAACGAACTCGAGCTTAGGCCAATTTGTGGGAAGGTAAAGCTGGGTATAAGCGGAAACAAGATCTGGGTTATCCCCATAGTTTCCCATCTTATCTCGTGAAGAAGTAAACCCAGAACTTAGAGAGCGAATAGCTTTTAAGCAATCCGCTTCACTTAAGTCTGGGTTTAATAAATGCGGTCTTAATTCACTAAGACTTGGAATCACTTTCTTTCATCAACTGGAACGTAATCGCGAACACCAGGGCCAGTATAAATCTGACGAGGGCGACAAATTTTTGCAGTTGGAGAGCCTACTTGCTCTCTCCACTGGGCTAGCCAACCAGGCAAGCGGCCAAGAACGAACATAGCCGTGAACATATTGGTTGGAATGCCTAGAGCGCGATAAATAATGCCTGAATAGAAGTCAACGTTTGGATAAAGATTTCTCTCAACGAAATAGCTATCGCTTCTTGCTTCTTCTTCAAGCCCTTTAGCGATATCAAGAAGTGGATCTTGAACGCCAAGCTTTGTCAGTACAGTGTCACAAGCCTTTTTGATAATATTGGCACGTGGATCGAAGTTTTTATAAACTCTGTGACCAAAGCCCATGAGTTTAAATGAATCATTCTTGTCTTTGGCTTTCTTGATAAACTTTTTATAGTCACCACCATTTTTCTTAATCGTCTCAAGCATTTCGAGAACTGCTTGGTTAGCACCACCATGAAGAGGTCCCCAGAGTGCATCAATACCGGCAGAGATGGTTGCAAAAACGTTAGCGTTTGAACTTCCCACCATACGTACGGTTGAAGCAGAACAGTTTTGTTCATGGTCGGCGTGAAGAATAAGGAGAACGTTCATGGCCTTGGCCACTTCATGATCAACTTCGTAACCAGGCTTGTACTGAATCATATTCATGAAATCGGCGCAGTAACCAAGACTTGGGTGAGAGCGTACTGGCTCTTCCGATTTAGCACGACGATAGAAGTAGGCCATCATGACTTTAACTTGGGCCATGAGCTGAGCCACGGCGCGATCTTTTTCAGAGTCTGAAAGGTCGTGATCCAAAAAGTCTGGGTAATAAGCTGATAGTGCAGCTACACCGGCCGACAAAACACCCATTGGGTGAGCATCTCTTGGAAAGGTATCAAGCATACGTGTGATACCTGAAGGCAAAGTTGCGAACGATACAATTTTTTCATTGAAGAAATCGAGCTGGCGCTTTGTTGGAAGCACGCCATTGATGAGAAGATACGAAGTTTCAATAAAGTTTGAGTGTTCAGCAAGATCTTCAATTTTATAACCACGGTAACGAAGAATACCTTTTTCACCGTTTAAGAACGTAATGTCTGAAGTACATGAACCCGTGTTCATATAGCCATTATCAATAGTGATATAACCGGTCTGTGAGCGCAGCTTTGTAATGTCTACAGCATGCTCCCCTTCAGTTCCTTTGATGATTGGTAGCTCGATAGTTTTTTCACCTAAAACAAGCTTGGCGGTCTCCGACATGAATTCTCCAGTGTTGCCTATAAATAACGGGTAAATTAATGAAATAATTCAACTGAACTTTACACCTTTGATGAGTTAATTCAAAGACGCAGCGGCGCTTAGGACAAGATTTCCCATTCCTTAGGATTGGCTTGCCATGATTTCGCCTGAGCAACTTCATTGGCCGACAAAATCCCCTCACTTTCTGCGCTCTCTACTAAAGAAGTAAAGTTTGTAAGCGAGTGAAGCGCAAGGTCATGTTCTTTTAACACAGCACGTGCACCACTGGTTTCGTAATCAACAATTGTAAGACAGCCGATTGGTTCAAGCCCAACAGCCTTCACCGAAATAATGGCGTCACCCAAACTTTTCCCCTGATTGACCAAATCTTCAATTAATAAAACTTTCATACCAGGGCGGACATCCCCTTCAACTTGATTTTGTTTGCCATGTCCTTTGCTCGAGCCGCGAACATACATCAATGGTTTTTTAAGTTCCCAGGCGAGAATGCTGGCATGGGGAATACCGGCAGTGGCCAATCCACAAAAAGCATCAAACTCCAAAGACTTCTGGGCACAGATATTTTTGAAAGCCTCAATAATTTTTAAGCGAGCATCCACATGGGACCATAGCAGTCGATTGTCGCAGTAAATAGGACCCTTGAGTCCAGAGGCATATGTAAATGGAGGATTGGTACTGAGTTGAACACAGTTTTTTGAAAGTAAAACTTTTGCGATGTCACTTGGACTCATGTTCTTCCCCATCTATAAGTTAAGACATTATGAAATTCGATAAACCAACGGTCAAAGGTAAAATTCTCAAACGCTATAAACGATTTCTCGCCGATATCGAGCTTGAAAACGGTGAAATCGTTGTCGCTCATTCTGCCAACACAGGAAGTATGACAACTTGCTGGGAACCGGGTTGGGATGTTTTACTGACAAAGAATGACGATCCGGCCAGAAAGTTAAAATACACTCTCGAATACACCCATAACGGTGAAACTTGGATTGGCGTAAATACTGCGCTTCCCAATAAGATGGTTATTGAGGCCATTGAAAATGGCACGATTAAAGAACTTCAGGGATATGACACAATTAAACCTGAAGCGAAAATTGGTAAGTCTCGTATCGATGTACTTTTAACCAAAGATAACGGCGAGCAGTGCTACGTCGAAGTTAAAAATACCACTCTTCTTCACGAGGGCGATGCTGTCTTTCCCGACGCCGTCACCGAGCGCGGACAAAAACATTTACGCGAACTAACTGAACTTAAACAGCAAGGTATACGCGCCTGTATGGTCTATGTGATTAATCGCAATGATGTTGCGAAGTTTAGACCGGCGGGACATATCGATGCTGAATACGCCAAGCTGTTACAGCAAGCCCATAAGGTTGGTGTTGAGATTATTCCTTATATGGCAAAGCTTGAGCCCAGTGGGCTCGAACTCACCCATTCGATCCCCTATTTAATCTAAGTAGTTTTTACACAATCCAAGAGATTTCATTGTGCGTGGCGCATAATCGTGGTTTAACACGCCCAAATTGAACACACGATACTCACACCTTTGGAGAAAATATGAAGGTCTTATTATTAGCAGCAACCATCGCATTAGGACTGTTCACAGTCGGTGCAGATGATGCTCAAGCACAACGCCGTGGAAGCCGTGATGGTTATGCCACTCGCTACACAACTACCTATTCATCTTGGGACTACACATTCCATACCTATTACGGGTACCAGGAAGATGTTTATGTAACATGTGGATATTACACATGTTATGAAGACTACCGTCCATCTAACCGCGTTTATGTGGAAGAGACAGTGATCAGAAACGGTCAGTGGGCCGGATACACTCGCGTCACAGTTTATGATTCATCAAGTTATGGTCCAAATGACCGCTACGTAACTTATTACACCCACGGTGGCCGCGTCGTTCGTCGCGATTACCACAGAAATCACCGCTACGTTAGAAACCGCACTTATGTTCACCGCAGCTACACAACTGTTAATTATGTTGTGCTAGATGAGTTTACGGCCGGCATTATTTTAGGTACAGAATTTGTACGTTTAGGTGCAACAGTGGCTTCGGCCTGTGATCCACGTTCTGACAGCTATGATGCATGTATGGCCTTGGCCCTTGCTTCATCGGTATCAGGATCGTTGATCTCAATATCTGCTTCTGAGCGTGAAGCCGAGCGAACAGAACTTCAGCGCCAACTTGAGGCCGCTGAGAGAAATCGCGACGAGCTGAACATTGAAGACAGTTTCGACCCTAATTTCTAGGCTCGATGTTTGTAAATTAAAGGACTTGGCCCTCTGAATAGAGGGCCTTCTTTTTTTCACGGTCTCCATATTTGGTGTTTATTTGTGATAAATTATGCACCATGTCAAAAGTATTAATAGCTCTCTTCTTCCTAATCCAAGCCCAGGCTTTCGCTGCAAGTGCTAGCGACTTTGGCTTTGTCATCTCAAGTGAGAGTGAACTCGAGGGTATCGAAAAGATTGAACACAATCGACTGACAGGTTTTTTTCAAACATTAGAAAGTGATATGCGACTTGGCGTCGTTTTTGGTGTCGATCGAATTATCACAATTAAGTTTTCTGATTTTGAATCCCCTGCACTGGCAACCTGTGATGGTCAAAACCAACGAGACTTTGTTCGCTTACAAGACTCTGAAACTCTCCTTATTAATTCATCTATCAAAGAAGACATTCTTGATTTTAGAACTTTCGAAAAAACATCGAATGATTGTTCCATAAGAAAGCAACTTCTCAACGCCATTGAAACTGAACTTCTTAAAATTCAATACGTCAGAGACCTAGATCAAGATTGGAGCAAAGTTGAAAGACGTTCTCTCAATATTTGTCGCGACGAAAGACGTGAATACGGAAATAGATGGTTTAGCGAGAATCCTCACTTTCGAGACCTGTGCGGTATTCTGTTTAAAATCAGCGATCGTCGCTCGGACATGAAACGCCATAAGCGTAAGATCAAGAACCTACTTTATAATAGTGCTAAGCTCGAGTTTGATCCAAGTTCTTTTTCTGAAACTGATCTTCGTCGCTATAAAATCTGTGACCGAGATTATAAACCTACTAAAGTTTTTGCCAATGGAACTCGCATGAAAATGCTCGGCATGGCCATTGTCTATATGTCACCAGGCTTTCAAACATCTCAGGCCGGACATGTGGCCGAGCGCTATATCTACTGTAAAAATAATGAACTGGTCGACATGTTGTTTGAGTACACACAAATGACTGAGGAAGAATTGGTTAATGCTCGCTCGGTCTATCAAAAACATCTGCCGTTTGTCAGTGATGAATATATCTCAAGCCTTAATGAAACTATTTATATTAAAGTCAGAAGCCATCCAGGTAGTTCACGCATGGAAGGCTATGGTTTTCACCAACTCTATCTTAATCGCGACGTAGCTGAAGTATGGCCGACAGTTTCAGAGAGTGAAATTTACGAAGGCCTACAGACCTCTCTCAAGCACTATATTGAACAGGGTCAAAACTTTAAGAACCAAGTTCGCTTTGAGCCCTATTCACTTCTTAAAAACAATTGCACCCATCCTATTCGTGATCGCCTTAATAAATTTGGTGGCGAGTATGAAATTGATGATCTGACTGGCTTTAATCCTATCTGGATCTTTAACTTTCTTAAAAATAAAACTGCCGATCGCATGATTATTTATCCTTCGCAGCGCCTGCTTAGAAAGATGGAAATGCTAGAAGCTGGCAAATCTATGTTCTGGGAAAATACGACCTTTTGGTCTAAGTCCTCTGGCGGACGAGAAGGCCTTGGCCCTGGATTTATGGTTTTTTATCCAGAAGTCCACGGAACACTGAAGAGTCTTATATTGAAGCCGGCCATGGGAGCCGTTAATATCGCAGTTTCAGTAGCACAAGTCGCTGTCGGCATTTTACAAGTGCCGCTCAAACTTTTATCTAAAATTCCAGGTTTCAAATTCCTTGAGCGCCTAACCGGTGGCCATAATTTGGTCTATGGTCTTCGCGGTATCACGCTGCATCTACCAGAACTTGTAGGCTTTAGACTGCGCTACCCAATGCCAACACCATGGACACCAGAAGAGTTAGAGTTTGTTGAAGACCTTCTGCCTAATCACGATCCAAAGATTGTTAATTATCTTATGGAAAAAGTTTATCAGTGATTTTTTAAAAACAGAGATTTATCAAACCTAACCTGTGGCCCATACACACCATTTTCAGCGCGCTTACCGCAGCCGATCACCATGACAACTTCAGCATCACTTGGAAGATTTAAAAGTTTTTGAACTCGCACTTCATCAAAGCCTTCCATGGGACAAGTATCATAACCTTGCGCCGACATCCCCAGCATAAAGTTTTCGCATGCTAAGGCGGTTGTCTTGACTGACCACACTCTCATATCAGCCTGGGACTTTGGTCCACGTGGTGTAGGAGAGAAAAGTCCGCGACAAAAAAACATCACCCTTTTGAGTATCCCTTTAATGCCTAAAAAACCCTGACCATAAAAAAGTGGAACAATCTTTTCATAATAGTTTCTAGCAATGGCTGGAACTTTATCACCTTGTTTATCAAACTCGGCCAACATCAATTGATTAATCTTTGGCCAGGTCTTAGTTCTTGCGACTGCGACCACAAGCGCACTTGCCGTTCTCGCCGCCGATTGACCAAGACATGCTTTGACGAGTAACTGTTTTTTATCTTGTGAAGTAACGTGATGAAACTCCCAACATTGTAGATTTGATGAGGTTGGTGCCAATAAAGCCCAATCAAGAGCGCGGTCTAAAACTTCCTGAGGCATAGCCTCATCTTTGTAAACGCGAACACTTCTTCTTGAACGAACAATACGATCAAAAATTTTATCATCACCGCTTTGCACCATAGTCTCTTCTCTATGACGAATATTCGGTACTTTAGTTAATATGTCGGATGATTTATTCATAATGCGTTGTTTCCTTCATTTATGGACAAAGAGTCGGGCTAAGGGCAAGATAAACCGCCCAATTCAGGTCCGACAAGTATTGATATACGGAGATAACATGAGGATTTTATTTGCCTTACTTCTAACACTCGCATTGTTTCAAAATTCGGCCATGGCGCAGACTTTTGTTTATTGCTCAGAAGGAAGCCCAAGTGCGTTTAACCCACAAATTTTCACCGATGGCACATCTAACAATGCTTCATCTCATACAGTGTATGAAAGACTCGTTAATTTTAAATACGGCGAGACGACGATTGTTCCAGAGCTTGCTGAGTCTTGGAAAATTTCTAAAGACCGTATGACTTATACTTTTAAACTTAGAAAAGGTGTTAAGTTTCACACCACTGAATTCTTCACTCCAACACGCGAACTTAATGCTGACGACGTATTATTTTCCGTTAATCGCCAACGCCAAAAAGAGCATTACTATCACAATGTCTCTGGCGGTCATTACGATTACTTCAATGGTATGGACATGGGAGCAATCATCAAGGATGTTAAAAAGCTTGATGACTATACTGTCGAGTTCACGCTGACTCGTCCGGAAGCCCCATTTCTTGCAAACTTGGCCATGAGCTTCATGAGTATTCTTTCAAAAGAGTATGCCGATAAGCTTGCCAAGGATGACAAGAAAGATAACTTCGACAATTTTCCTGTCGGTACGGGTCCATTCGTTTTTCTTCGCTATATCAAAGACACGCAAATTCGTTACAAAGCTTTTGCCGATCATTGGAATGGCGGACCAAAAGTTAAGCAGCTTGTTTTCTCAATCACACCTGATGCCTCAGTTCGTTTTCAAAAACTTAAAACGGGTGAATGTCATTTGATTATTGAGCCTTCTCCGGCCGATCTTCCGGCCATGAAGTCAAACAAAGATCTTAAGGTTGTCTCTGGCGCTAGCTTAAACGTTGGTTACTTGGCAATGAACACCGAAAAGAAGCCTTATGATAACGTTCTTGTTCGTCAGGCTATTAATCACGCTCTCAATAAGCGCGCTTATATCGAAGCCATTTATATGGGTCACGCCGAGCCGGCCAAGAACCCACTTCCTCCAACTCTTTGGAGCTATAACAAAAAAGTTAAGGACTACGACTACTCGCCAGAAAAAGCTAAAGCACTTTTAAAGAAAGCTGGTTTGGCAGATGGTTTTGAAACAGAACTTTGGACTCTTCCTGTAACTCGTCCCTACAATCCAAACGGTAAGAAGATGGGCGAGATGATGCAAGCCGATCTGGCTAAAGTTGGGATTAAGGCCAAGCTTGTTTCTTATGATTGGCCGACTTACTTGAAAAAATCTCGTGAAGGTCTTCACTCTCTTATCCAACTTGGTTGGAGTGGTGATAACGGAGATCCTGATAATTTTTTAGCGGTACTTTTAAGCTGTACTAGTGTTGAGTCGGGATCAAACGTAGCTCGTTGGTGTCACAAGCCGTTTGATAAACTTATTGATGAGGCCAAACTTTTAACGGCGCAAAAAGACCGTGAAAAGCTCTACATGAAAGCTCAAGTCATTGCTAAAGAACAAGCTCCTTGGATGCCTATTGCTCACTCAACTATCTTTAGAGGGATGAGAAGCAACGTACAGGGCTACAAGATTGATCCGCTTGGTGGCGATATCTTTAAGCAGGTTTCGTTAAAGTAAAGGATACGCATGCTTAGATTTATTCTAGGAAAATTTGGGGATCTCGTCCCTACTCTGATTGGTATTTCAATTCTCTCTTTCGTCCTTGTGCGCTTAGTACCAGGCGACCCCGTTATGTTAATGCTGGGAGAAAGAGGGGCTGATCCTGCGCTTTATGAAGAGATGAAACGCGATATGGGTCTCGATCTGCCTATGTGGAAACAGTACCTAAACTTTGCCACTGATGCCGTCCAAGGTGATCTTGGCACATCGATTGTTTCTAAGCGTCCTGTTGTGCAAGAGTTCTTTGATCGCTTTCCCGCCACTCTTGAGCTGGGTGTTGTCGCTCTTATCTTCGCCATTATCTGTGGTATTCCGCTTGGTATTATTGCCGCCGTTAAAAGAAATAGTTTCTATGATTACTTTCTTATGGGTGGCTCTTTACTGGGCTACTCCATGCCGATTTTTTGGTGGGGCCTGGTCCTCATTCTCATTTTCTCAGTCAATCTAGGCTGGACTCCGGTCTCAGGCAGAATGACTGTCATGTATTATATCGAACCTTGGACCGGCTTCATGCTGATTGATACCTTAACCAGTGAAGTCCGTGAACTTGATGGGCTGGCTCCATTTTGGTCGGCGCTATCACATCTCATTCTTCCGGCCATCGCTATGGGAACTATTCCATTGGCGGTGATCGCTAGAATGACCAGATCAAGTATGCTTGAAGTTTTAGGTGAAGATTATATTCGAACAGCTAAAGCAAAAGGCTTGTCACGCTTTAGGACTGTGGCCGTGCACGCTCTACGAAATGCACTTATTCCTATCGTCACAATTGTCGGTCTTATGTTTGGTTCGATTATTACAGGAGCCATCCTTACTGAAACAATTTTCAGCTGGCCTGGGATTGGTCGCTGGCTTGTCGCCAGTATTAATGCGCGAGACTACCCAGTGATTCAAGGTGGCGTCTTATTTATTGCAACAATGATTGTTCTTATCAACGTATTGGTTGATTTAGCCTATGCCCTCGTTAACCCAAAGATGAGAGGTTGATATGAGTGAAACTATCGCCCTAGATCTAATCGACGAAAATGAACATGTGCCCGATTCATTCATTAAAGAGTTTTGGAATCATTTCAAACAAAACAAAGGCGCGGTTGCAGGTCTCGCTCTGATTATTGTTTTTGTTTTAATCGCTTTAGCCGCGCCACTTCTTGCTCCCTACAATCCAACATTCCTGCAAGACAATGCCCTTCGACTCCCTCCAATTTGGGCCGAAGGTGGTACATGGAGCTACCCACTTGGAACCGATGATGTTGGTAGAGATATCCTCTCAAGACTCATTCACGGTGCCAGAATTTCTATGGGCATTGGCTTTGCCGTTGTCATTCTTTCCCTGACCTCAGGCTTGTTCTTAGGTTTGTTTGCTGGCTATTACGGCGGAAAAGTCGATCGTCTGATTATGCGTTTTATCGATATTGTCATGGCCTTCCCTTCTATTCTTTTGGCCATCACGGTAGTTTCAGTCATGGGCCCAGGAATTAGCAATGCAATTATTGCGGTGGCAATTGTTGCTATTCCAAACTTCACTCGTATTGTTCGCGCCTCAGTAATGGCGGAGAGAAAAAAACAATATGTCATGGCCTCCAAAACATTTGGTGCCAGCAATTTTAGAATTATGGTTTTTGAAATTCTGCCAAACTGCTTAGCACCTCTTATCGTTCAAGCGACTCTAGGCTTTTCAGATGGTATTTTGAATGCCGCTGCACTTGGATTCCTAGGTCTTGGAGCTCAACCTCCTACGCCTGAGTGGGGAACCATGCTTGCTGATGCAAGACCTTTTATTGAAAGCTCACCTTGGATGGTCACACTTCCAGGACTATGTATTTTATTTTCAGTTTTAGGCTTTAACTTATTTGGTGACGGGCTTCGCGACGCTCTTGATCCAAGGCTTAAGAAATAGGATGAGCATGTTATTAGAAGTTGAAGATTTATCTATCACATTTGATACGGCCAAGGGTGCTTTGCAGGCCACGAGGCAAGTCAGCTTTAAGCTAGCTCAAGGCGAGACTCTCGGCATTGTCGGTGAGTCTGGTTGTGGCAAGAGTATTACTAATCTGGCCATTATGGGACTACTTCCCGACACAGCGACAGTACACGCTAAAAAGTTGCACTTTGATGGCGCTGACCTTCAAAGCCTTAGTGAAAGCGAGTTTAGAAAAATCCGTGGCGATAAGATCGGAATGATTTTCCAAGATCCTATGTCTGCCCTTAATCCAAGTTTCACTGTCGGCTTTCAAATTGATGAAACACTTAAAGAGCACTGCCCTGAGATGGACAAATCTGCTCGCGCAGCTCGAGCTCTCGAGCTGATGAATCAGGTCGGTATTCCCGCTCCGGCGGAACGACTCAAAAACTATGCCCACGAACTCTCTGGTGGCATGAGCCAACGAGTAATGATTGCTATGGCCATCGCCTGCAAACCAAAACTTCTTATCGCCGATGAGCCTACGACTGCTCTTGATGTAACAATTCAGGCGCAGATTATGAAACTGCTTAAAGACCTGCAAAAAGAATATCAAATGGCGATGATCCTTGTGACTCACGACCTTGGCGTTGTGGCCCAAAATGCAGACCGTATCCAAGTGATGTATGCCGGTGAAGTGGTTGAAAGCGCTAAATCAAAAGAATTATTGGCAGCTCCAGCTCACCCATACACAGATGGACTGTTAAGTTCATTACCTGGGAAAAAAGCCACGGCCTTTAGACAACCTCTACCAAGTATTGCAGGGATGGTTCCCGACCTGCGCGCTCGTCCCAAAGGCTGTCAGTTCAATCCACGCTGCTTAAAAGCTGAAGACAAATGCAAAACTGAACTACCGGCTTTAACTCACGAGCAAGATCGCCAACTGCGTTGTTTTTATCCAGTTGAAGGTACCGTATGAATGTCATCGAAGTTCAAAATCTAAAAAAGCATTACCCTGTAAGAAAGCCATTTAAAGCGCTAAAGCATGTCAAAGCTCTCGACGGTGTAAGCTTTAGCGTTCCAACTAAGAAGACATTGGGAATCGTTGGCGAATCGGGTTGTGGAAAATCAACTTTAGCTAAAACTCTCATGCGCTTAGAAGTTCCAACTGATGGAAGCGTGAGCCTGTCCGGAACAGATTTTACAAATATGACTGGTAAAGACTTTCACTCTGCCATTCAAATGATTTTTCAAGACCCATATAATTCAATTAATCCGCGCAAGAAAGCTTGGCAATTAATCGCTGAGCCGCTTTTGATTAATACTGACCTTTCTAAAGATGAATGCTTTAAGATTGCCTGCGAAACGATGAAAAAAGTTGGACTTCGTCCTGAACTTGCTCATCGCTATCCCCATATGTTCTCAGGTGGACAAAGACAGAGGATCGGAATTGCTCGCGCTCTGGTGATGCAGCCGAAAGTGATGATTTTAGATGAGCCCGTATCTGCACTCGACGTTTCAATTCAAGCGCAGGTTCTCAATCTGCTTATGAAGCTTCAAGACGATATGGACCTCACTTACCTTTTCATTAGTCACGACCTTCACGTGGTTAAGCACATCTCTGATGAAATTTTGGTGATGTATCTTGGAAAAGTTGTTGAATACGGAGCTAGAGATAAAGTTTTTGATGATCCAAAGCATCCCTATACAAAGGCCTTAGTTGCCAGCTCACCCTCAATTTTGAAAGAAGCATCTGATGAGCCTGCGATTCAAGGAGAGCTCCCATCTCCTCTTAATCCTCCGTCAGGCTGTGCTTTTCACAAGCGCTGTCCTATGGCGACTGAGCGTTGTTCAAAAGAGACACCAGAATTGACTGAGAAATTTGGACGAAAAGTCGCTTGCTTTGAAGTTTAAGCGGCGATTGTATACTCTTCAATATGATCTTCCGCGTGCTCAACTTGGCTTCTAAAGGCTTCGACAATTTCTGCTTCCATTGGAAAATCAAACTGCACACCAAGACGGTAGCCGTGCGAAAGCTGTTTAAGATAAATTACTTTTCCTGTTACTAGTTTTGCAGCGACATCCCCATGAGAATTCCTAAGAACAAACTTGGTTCGTTTGGCCAGGCTAAATCCGTCGACAAAGTGATCGATAAAAATGGCCATTCCACTCTGGGACATATCCAGTACGCAATACTCGCCAGGGCATTTATCCAGTCTGATACGCATTCCTGAATCTCGCATATCAAAGCGTGGCGCTGCATTTCTTGAGGACCTATAAGACCAATAGCGGCCGAGTGCTTTTGCCCCAATCCAAAGACCCCAAAGGGCCAGTCCACTTATAACAATGCAACCGACGCTGAAAGTACTCATTTTAATTCCTTGGTAAACCAGCTCTCATAACTTGCTGCTGCCTTAACAAAGTCCTCAGTTTTGTCGCCGAATAGCGTCTCTGCTTTTATAAAGAAAAAAGACTGCTCTCCACCACAATTTCTCTGCCAAACCCGATCGCTAATAAGCTGATCACCTTTAATAACGAGAGGTATTGTTTCCCCTTTGTCGATCATATTTAACACTGGCTTTGGAGAAACGGACTCTTTAAGAAATGCTACTGGAAAATGAATCATGACATTTTCACTTGAGCCGTGAATCAGTCTCGTTAAATCGCAGCGACTCTCCACTTTAAAGAGAACGCCCTTGCTAGAGATCTGATGTACAGTCGTTTCGATAGCATCGAGCGGTGAACTTTTAAGCCACCAAGTTGCACCAACAGATGTTCCAAGTCTAAATTGTCTTTGCGGAACAAAACCAAGTAGCATTTTTCTAAAAACAAAAAGACCATAGATATGCTTATCAAACCATTTCATAGCGGCAAGTCTAGTAAATGGGCCGGCCTCACCAACGTCTGAAAACAGAATTTCTCTCTCATTATTGTGGCCACCTTCTACGCCAAAGAGCGAGGCCCTAAGCCTTGGATCAAGGTAGCTTTCGTACAACTCATGTAATGAAGTGATGATGGTTCCACGGGGGCTCTTCAGACAAACTTCAATACGCTTAAGGGCCGAGAGAACCTTCTCCAACGCGTCCAACCTCGCTGGATTCCCAGCGTGGATCTCGCGTTGAAGTTGGCAGGTATATGCCCAATTGGCCCAATGGAAATGCAATTTACCAGCAGGGTCTAAATTGAGAGAACTCTCAAGTGGAGCCTGTGACAAATAGTCTCTAATGGCTTTCGTTCCCGACATGGGAGCAGAGCAGGGAGATTTTAAGTCATCGAGAATAGTGAACGGGTCGCTAAAATCGAAGTCTAATGAATCAGCCGACGGACGCAATGAGCGTGCGGCGGAGGCGTCAAAGGCCATAAGCCCCTCCTAACAGTCGCAAACGATAAACACTTAGATTGACACCCAAACGCAGTTTAACAAGCTATGGAAATGGTTGATCAAAAGTTTTGCAAATAATCTAGAAAACCAAACATTTCAGTCTGTTGTCTTTGAATTGGTCCCTAAACAAGGACTTGCCATAAATCTTTAAAATCGCCTGAGGAAATGGGCACCTACTTTCGAGAGACGACTTATGAGGTTACAATAAGCTATGGTTCAACTTCGCAGCTCACAATCTATGAGTTTAATTGAACGCAATCATCTTGCGTTTCAACTGACTTCAATCTCGGTCAGAGAACTTCTCTTTGTTACGGATCTACCTTGTGATGTCTATGGCATTAAAGATGGTGTGTTTGAGCTTGTGCTCAAGCGCAGATCTTATATCAATAAAGAAGTTATTAAGGGGTTAATCCAAGCCGGAAGATTCGAGCTATTCATCAATCATGGTGAACGACAAAAACTTATTACTTATCATCAAGATAACCTTAGAAAGCTAACACGTTCACTCTCTGTGGGTGACCCACTCGAGAAAGGCAAAAAAGTTCTCAATCTTCTCACCATCAATATGGAGTATCTGTATAAAGATCCTACCAATGATGAAACGCTTAACCTTCAATACCAATCGGCTAAAAACTTATCGGCCTTTCTTGCGGCCAATGTAGACCTGCACGAGCCGCTCTACAAAAGTTCAATACAGATGAAACATCACTTCATCTTTGCCCAGCCCCTCTTGTCTTCACTATTTCTTTTGGGCGTTCTTAAAATGTCCCATTTATTTAACGCTAAAGACATCGAGAGCCTTTTTATTACAAGTTATTTTAAAGATATTGGTATGTCGGCCATACCAACTGAAAAATATGATCAGATGGAAATTAGTGACGAAGAAAAGAAACTTCTGAGCAGACACGCCATGCATTCGGTAAATATTTTACAAGGCCGCATCCAACTTGGTCCGCAGTATCTTACCATCATTGAAAATCATCATTCATTTTCATTACTCGCAAAAGATCTCGATTACTTCTCACCTGCTGGTAGTAAAGGCGAAGTTGTTGCTGGTTTTGAGACGGCGTTGGTCTGCGTGATGGATGTCATTGCCGCCATGATTTCTGGAAGACCATTTCGGCCGGCAAGCAATCTCTTTGACTCACTTGAGCTTGTGAAAGCGTTGATCGCTGAGCAGTACCCTCAGGAATTTAAACTCATTGTGACCTACTTTAAGAACTTCTTTTTCAAAAAATAACGAAGTTACTCCAGTATAACTACCCAAGATTGTGTAAATATTAATTTTTTCCTTTTCAATCCATCTCAGATTTCAGACACTTATATAGAGAGAGTATCGCGCATTCCAAGGAACGGAATGTGATAATTCTAAGGAGGGAATTGATGGCTCAAGAAGTAAGTCCGGTCACGGGCATTATTGAAGAAGATCAAGTGTTTGTAGATTTTGGAGAGCACGAAGGAAAATCAATCCTCGAACTTTCTGACACTGATCCTGAATACTACGAATTCCTTGCTGAGAAGAAGAATGAAGGAAATTGTGCTATTCGCCGCACTCGCGATAAAATTTTTCGCCTCTATATGGCCCGCACACTAAACTAAGTTAATTAAAATTTACTGTTTAAAAAAGCCTGCATTATGCAGGCTTTTTTAGTCTGCACGCTACTTGTTTGTATTGCCAAACTTTTGTGGTAATAACCTACAATAGCCTTAATCGGGGATTGAAATGACGCTTAACGACATCAAAGTCGGTGATACGGTCTGCTTAGACGATTTCTCACACAACCAATCGGTTTACTTCAAACTTATCTCTCTAGGACTACTGCCAGGAGATCAAGTCATTGTTATGGGCCGCGCCCCTTTTGGCGGACCAATTTCAATCAAGCACGGAAGTGAAACCTTCTTTGCTCTTCGTCGCTCAGAAGCGCTGAAGGTTCAAGTTAAAACTAGCACTAAAGCTCTTTAGGATTTCTTATGCTTCAACAAACAGCTGCTACTCTCCTACTTATTGGATTTCCTAATGCAGGAAAGTCGACTTTCTTTAATCTACTGACTGGTGGAAATAGAAAAGTTTCAAACTACTCAGGCGTCACCGTTGATATGGGTCGTGCCGATATTAAGTCTGACAGCGATGGTGGGATTAAACTCAAGCTCGTCGATCTTCCTGGTATTTATAACCTTGTACCTGCTTCACTTGATGAAGGCGTGACGGTTAAAGCACTACTGAACCTCGAAGGAAAAGATGGGGCTCAAAAAGTTTTAATGCTGCTTGATTGGCAACGAATTGAAGCATCAATGTCACTTGCCCTTGCCGTTAAAGATATTGTGGGCAGCGATAATATTGCCATCGTTATTAACAAAGATGATAGCGCGGAAATTGACCCCGCTAGAAGAAGCGAGCTTGAGAAAAAGCTGGGTTGTCGCGTGCTCCCTTTGTCAGCGCTTAATGCCTCTCCAAAAACGGTTGAAGCTTTTATTCGTGGACTTGATCTTTCAAGTCAAGTTGAACCAGTTAAAAAGTTACAAATCACTAAAGAAGCGCTTGAGTTTTTACCGGCAGGTGATCATAGTGCACGCCTTGCTGTTATTGATGATACAAAAAGCATTACTGATTTAATTAATTGGTATCATCAAAAAGCCCGCGACGTACTCGGTAGCCTTTCAAGACCAAATGATGAGAAGTCTCGTCTTACTCAAAAAATTGATCGCATCGTTTTAAATCCTTGGCTTGGTGGCATCATCTTCGCTGCTATTTTCTACTTCATTTTTGATGCCATTTACTCTTGGGCCGGCCCTGCTATGGACTTGGCCGAAGGTGTCGTCGTTGGCATGGGGGACTTTGTCGGTAACTATTTGCCAGAAGGCCATTTCAAATCACTTATCGTTGACGGAATTTTTGGCGGCGTTGGCGGCGTGGTTGTTTTTCTACCGCAAATTATGGCGCTCTTTTTTCTGCTCTCACTATTGGAACAATCAGGCTATGTCGCTCGTGCGGCCGTGGTCACAGATAGAATCATGGGCGTCTTCGGACTTAACGGCAAGGCCTTCTTGCCTTATATGTCTGGCTTCGCCTGCGCCATTCCTGGAATCATGGCAACAAGAACAATTCCTAACCCAAGAGAGCGCTACGCCACACTTATGACTTTGCCGCTGATTACTTGCTCGGCCAGACTTCCCGTTTATATCCTTTTAATCGGAACATTTGTTCCAGCAACGACTGTGCTGGGTATTTTCAATGCACAGACCTTGTCGTTTTTCTTTCTCTATTTCTTAGGCAGTATTGCGGCACTCGTTATCGCTAAGATCCTACGACTTTCCTATTTCAAAGGTGAGACAGGAAACTTCATTATCGATCTTCCACTTTATCAAAGACCATCAGTTAAAACGGCTTTTATTCAATCATGGAAAAAAGGTAAAACGTTTTTGACCAAGGCCGGAACAATTATCTTAGGTCTCTCTATTTTAATTTGGTTGCTCTCGACTTTCCCAAGCGCCAACCCAGAACTACTTGAAGGAAAAACTCCTGAACAACAAGCTGGTATTTCACTTGAGCAATCAATGCTTGGAACCATGGGCAGAACAATTGAGCCAGTCATTAAGCCCATCGGTATGGACTGGAAAATTGGTGTAGGAATGTTAGTTGCTTTTGGCGCTAGAGAACTTTTTGTCAGTGCCATGGGAACGATCTATTCACTTGGTGACGTCGACGAAGAAAGTACCCCGCTTAGAGATAAGCTTATGGCCGAAACATGGAGTGATACCGGTGCCCCAGTTTTCACACTTGCTACGGCTTGGGCCATTCTCATTTTCTTTGTCTTCTCTTTGCAATGTACTTCGACTTTGGCGATTTTAAGGCGTGAAACAGGTGGATGGAAAATCCCCATGATTATGTTTACCTACATGGGGCTCTTAGCCTACGGTGGCGCCTATATTGCTTATAATCTACTGAGCTAGCGCTCTACCTTCTCCGCGTGGATCAGATACAGCTTTGATCCACGTACCTTCTTTTTCAATCGCCTGAATTTTACAGCCCAAGTCTTTTTGCACAATCTCGTGTCCCATACTTGTAAGTCGCGTTTTGAGATTAGAAGGGATCTCGACCTCTTCAAAGCGCAGCTGATCAGGTGACCATTGTTGATGATAACGAAGGGCCGAAACTGATTCCCAAAGAGGCATTCCAAACTCGAGACGATTAATTAATGTTTGCGCCACACAAGTTAAGATACGAGTTCCCGATGGTGTACCAAGGGCCAAGAATGGTTTGCCGTAGCGAAGAACAATGGTTGGCGACATACTTGAAAGTGGACGCTTCTGTGGCTCCACAAGATTTTGCTCGCCACCAATAGCTCCAAAAAGATTTGATGCACCAGCTTTAGTCGCAAAGTCATCCATCTCATTATTGAGAACAATACCTGTTCCTTGGGCGACAACACCTGAGCCAAACCAACCATTAATTGTTTGCGTCGAACTGACAACTAGACCTTCACTATCCATGACTGAAAAGTGAGTGGTTTCATCATGATCAGCAAACTTATAATCTGTTGCCTTCACTTCGTCTTTTTTAAGTGCGCGATGACTTGGAATCTTTGTTCTTATCTGTTTTGCATACTCTTTTGAGATAAGCTTCTTGACCGGAACTTTAACAAAATCGGCATCGCCAAGATGGGTCGCTCGATCAGCAAAGGCTTGTTGCATGGCCGATGAGATTAGATGAACACTTCTAGCATCCTGGGCTCCGTAGCGCCTAAGGTTATCATTTTCAATGGTATTAAGAATTTGAATAACGTGTACGCCGCCAGAACTTGGCGGTGACATGGAATAAATATCATACTTGTCGTAGCGACCATAAACGGGTTTACGTTGTTTAACATTATATTGATCAAGGTCGGCTTGGCTCATCAGCCCGCCATGACGGCGATGCTCGGCGATCAATTTCTTGGCCACCGATCCTTTATAAAATCCCTTACTACCTTTGGCGGCAATCAATCTAAGTGTTTGTGCTAAATCCTTTTGCACCAGAAGTTCACCAGACTTTTTAGGACTGCCGTCTTTGTTTAAAAAGATCGCTTTCGAGTCTTTATACTGACTCAAGACAGGAGCTCTATCAACAAGCGCACGTTCTAGTTCGGGATATATTTTGAAACCTTTCTCCGCCAGTTCAATAGCGGGAGCTACAACGTCGCTCAGTTCAAGTAAACCGTAGCGACGGTGAACTTCAACAAGTCCGGCCACCAGTCCAGGAACTCCCACGGCAAAAATACCATCGAGTGATTTATTCTTATTCACATTACCTTTGCTATCGAGGTACATTTTTGAATGGGCTTTAAGTGGTGCTTTTTCGCGAAAATCAAAGGCAATAGGCTCTTCTATGCCAGGCCCATGGACCAACATAAAGCCGCCTCCACCTATGCCAGTCGATTGCGGTCTCTCAACAGAAATAGCAAAGGAGATGGCTACTGCGGCATCGATTGCGTTACCGCCAAGTGCAAACATTTTAGCACCGGCATTGGACGCTCCTTCTCCTTGAGTGGCAATGGCAAACTTTTGTCCCTTGGCCTCATGTCCGGCACGCGTTTGTCCGGGAGCCAGCGGAGCTTGGACGATCTCATTTGAAAAATGAGAACAGCTTGCTAACAGAAATAGAAAAAGAAGTACTTTCATATACTTGGCTCCGGCTCTTAATTTTAGATTGGCATAATCCTAACAGAATCCTAATCCGAAAGCACACCCCGGTTTGATATGTATAACGCGAACCAAAATTTAGCTGGAGTCGTCTGATGCGCTTATTTAGTCTTTTATTTATTAGCCTAGCTCTATGCTCAACTAGTGCCAGTGCTCTAACCAAGATTAACGGTGCTGGGGCCACATTCCCCTATCCCATTTACTCTAAATGGTTTTCTGAATATCAAAAAATTAATAAGGATGTTCAATTTAATTATCAATCCATCGGCTCAGGTGGAGGCATCAGACAGGTTTTAAAAGAAACGGTTGATTTTGGAGCTACTGATGCGCCTATGCTTGAAAAAGAAATGGCCAAGGCTAAAAGTCCAATCACTCATATTCCCACAGTTCTCGGTGCCGTCACAGTTGCTTATAATCTTCCAGAAGTTAGTGGCGACTTAAAACTTGATGCAAAAACACTTGTTAATATTTTTCTTGGAACCATTACAAAGTGGAATCATAAGGATATTGCCATCCTCAACCCTGATCTGAAGCTTCCGGCTAAAGATATTCTTCCTGTTTATCGTGCCGATGGCTCAGGCACGACTAATATCTTCACCGATTATATGTCGGCCGTTTCGAAAGACTTTAAAGATAAAGTTGGGGTTGGTAAGGCTGTCTCATGGCCTATCGGTATTGGCGGAAAAGGAAACGAAGGTGTGACCAATATGGTGAAACAAACTCCGGGCAGTATCGGTTATATCGAGCTTGCTTACGCACTTAACAATAATCTTAAAACTGTCGCGATAAAAAATAAATCTGGAAAGTTTGTCAGCCCTACGATTGAGGGAATCAGTGCTTCAGCGGCGAAGACCGATCTCGCCTCGCAAGGATTTAAAGGCTCGATTGTCAATGCAGATGGTGACGATGCCTACCCCATCTCTGCCTTCACTTATATTCTGCTTCCAACAAAAACAAATAATGTCCAACTTGAAGAGGTCAAAAAATTCTTAGTATGGGCCCTAACAAAGGGTCAAAGCTTCACCAAAGAATTACATTACGCACCCTTGCCAGCAAATCTCGCAAAGCAACTATTAGAGGTGGTTAAGAAGTAATGCTTAATCAACAAACACATAACGCTACTCCCACAAAAAGCATCGCAAAGAAACTGTCTGGTGCTTATGGAGATAAGGTAGCAAAAGTGTTTATGCAAACGGTAGCGCTTGCGATTTTAGCGTTACTTTTTCTCATGGTTTATCTGCTTTTTGAGATGTCGCTTGAAGCAATCAAAGAGTTCGGTTTTGGTTTTCTAACCTCAACGGACTGGGACCCGATCATGGAAGAGTTTTCTGCTCTTCCTTTTTTTTATGGAACCCTAGTCACATCTATCCTTGCACTTTTAATTGCCGCTCCTATTAGTGTTATGGTTGCCATTTTTATTACCGATATCTTGCCCGTAAAACTCGGACAAGTTCTTGGACTTTTCGTTGAAATGATCGCAGCAATTCCATCAATTGTTTTTGGTCTGTGGGGGCTCTTTTTCTTAGCTCCCATTGTGCGAGAACAGATCACTCCTCTACTCAAATCGACTCTAGGCTTTCTTCCAATTTTTCAAGGACCTAGTTTTGGTATTGGAGTTTTAACCGCCTCGATCATTTTGGCCATTATGATTTTACCAACTATTACTTCTATCTCGCGCGAAGTTTTTAAAAGTGTTCCGCAACATCAAAAAGAAGCTGCACTAGCGCTTGGAGCGACGCGAGAGGAGATGATTCGACTAGCCGTTTTAAGACCATCATTTTCGGGGATTACAGGTGCTATCGTTTTAGGCTTTGGCCGCGCCTTAGGGGAAACCATGGCCGTCGCGATGGTGATTGGAAATTCATCTCGTATAAGTGCATCGCTTTTTGCTCCAGGTGCAACTATGTCTTCCGTCATTGCCAATGAATACGCAGAAGCTAGTGCCGGTCTTCATTTATCCTCGTTATGTTACGTTGGCTTACTCTTATTCTTAGTCACACTTGTAGTTAATTCCAGTGCACGTTTTATCGTTTGGAAGTTTTCGCCTATCGCGAGAAGTGCCAGAAAGGATAAGCGCGCATGAATCAATTTAAGTTTAGAAAAGTTCGCAACAAGCTCTTTCTATTTTCCCTAAGCATTGCAGCGGTTGTATGTTTAGCTCCACTGATTATGGTGACAAGCTTTATGCTGCAAAAAGGTGCTGCTTCACTTGATTTAGATTTCTTTACTAAATTACCTGTCCCCGTAGGTGAAGCAGGCGGTGGAATGCTACACGCCATATTAGGAACCATTTATATGGTCACACTCGGAAGCTTAATGGCCGTGCCACTGGGATTAATAGGAGGCATCTACCTTAGTGAATACGGTAAGGGTGGAATCTCCAAAGCACTTAGGCTTGCAACTGATGTCATGACGGGAATCCCATCAATTATTATTGGTATATTTGCCTATATACTTTTAGTCGTGCCCTTTAAAAGCTTTTCAGCTCTATCGGGTGCAGTTGCTTTAGCAATTATTATTTTACCTGTTGTTATCAGATCATCAGAAGAAATCTTAAAACTTGTTCCAAAACATATCAGAGAGGCCGGACTCGCCCTGGGCCTTCCACGATGGAAAGTTATTCTTTTCATTATCGTTCGTGGGAATTTAAGTGCCCTCTTTACTGGCGTGATGTTGGCCATTGCTCGCGCAAGTGGAGAGACAGCACCACTTCTTTTTACTGCTTTTGGCAATATGTATCTCTCTTACTCTCCGATGGAACCCATGGCCTCGCTTCCAGTACAAATCTATACTTACGCCATCTCTCCTTTTGAAGACTGGCAGAGGCAATCTTGGGCCGGCGCATTTGTACTGATTATCTTAGTCATTGGCGTAAATCTAGGCGCACGGTTTTTAATGAACCCTAAAGCTTTAAAAAACTTCTTAAAACGGAGCTCATCATGACGAGCAAAAAAAATGTACTGGAAGTAAAAAACCTTCAAGCATGGTTTGGAAAGTTTCACGCCGTTAAAGGTGTTTCTACTGACTATCCGGAAAAAAGCATTACAGCGATTATCGGCCCCTCTGGCTGCGGTAAAAGCACCTATCTTCGCTGCCTTAATCGTATCCACGAGGAAGTTCCTGGTGCCAGGTCTTCAGGTCAAGCACTACTGCTTGGGCAAGATATATTTGCCCCTGAAGTCGATCCAGTAGAGCTTCGACAAAATATTGGAATGGTTTTTCAAAAACCTAACCCCTTTCCGGCCTTATCTATTTTTGAAAATGTCGTTGTAGGACTAAAACTTCAAGGTATTAAAAATAAAGCAAAGCTTCTTGAGACAGCTGAGCGCTGTCTTAGAAAGGCCGCGCTTTGGGAAGAGGTCAAAGATAAGCTACATCAGCAAGGAACCAGTCTTTCAGGCGGCCAACAACAAAGACTATGCATTGCGCGCGCCCTAGCAGTTAACCCTCCAGTGCTGCTCATGGACGAGCCTACAAGTGCTCTAGACCCGATCGCCTCGGCCAAGATCGAAGAACTCATGCAAGACCTTAAAGAAGACTTCACTGTTATCGTCGTGACCCATAATATGCAACAGGCGGCGAGAGTCGCAGACTATACAAGTTTCCTGATGCTTGGCGAACTTGTTGAACATGGGCCATCTGAGATTATCTTTACCAATCCAAAGCAAAGTAAAACAGAAGATTATATTACCGGGAGATTCGGATGAGCCTTTCAAGTGAGGAGCTTCGCGAAGAAATCATTAAAATGGGTGCGTTGGTCGAAAAGATACTAACTCTCGCTTTGGACAGAAGATCATCGCTTGATGAGATTTTCCAAATTGAAAATGAAGTTAATCAGTATCACAAAACCATTGATGATGATGTTTTTAAGTATATAGCACTCAAAACACCCATTGCCCGAGACCTTCGCATGGCGCTTTCGGTAATGAAAATTAATGCTGAATTAGAACGAATGGCCGATCAGGCCGTAAGTATTACTCATTGGAGTCAAAAAGTTAAAGGTCAATACCCGATTATTAGCACCATGACTCGAGAAGTGCTACAGATGGTCAAAGCTGGGATTGATGCTTTTGTTGAGGCAGACGTCAGAAAAGCAACTGATGTTATTCAAAGGGATCAAAATATTAATGATCTAAACCGTGAGGTTATTAAAGTTTTTTTAGGTCGAATGCAAACGGCAGAAATTACATTTGAGGAAGGTTTCTCAGTCATTAGAGTGGCTAAAAATTTGGAGCGAATAGGAGATCTCACCACTAATATAGCGGAAGATGTTATATTTTTGGTTTCAGGTGATGATATTAGGCATGGTAAAGGTGAGAAAATTGCGAGAAAGTATCTCAAGGGTGATGAGGTTTAGATGGCCAAAATTTTTTTAGTCGAAGATGAAGAACATATTTGTGACATTCTAAACTTTCAGCTGAAGAAGGCAGAGCATGAAGTACTCGTGTTCAAGGATGGACAGGAAGCCATAGAGGCGCTTCAAAGTTTCGACTCAGGAAATCCGATTGACCTTTTCATCTTGGACAGAATGCTCCCCGGAGCTAATGGTGTCGACATTTGTCGCTTTATTAGGATGTATAAGCCAACACAGAATATTCCCATTCTCTTTTTAACTGCACTCTCTAAGCCTGAAGATATTGTTTTAGGTTTAGATGCTGGCGCAGATGACTACCTTACTAAACCTTTTGAATCTCAAGTTTTATTGGCCCGAGTAAGATCACTCCTCAGGCGCTCCGTCCAAGCACGTCTCAGTCCAACAAAACAAACGACCCATATTCTAAACAATGGTCCTATTAAGCTCGACACTGATCAATGTAAAGTATGGATTGAAACATCTGAAGTCGAACTTACCTTGTCTGAGTTCAAACTCTTGAATACTTTTATGGCCAATGCTGGAAAAGTTTTTACTAGAAATCAACTTGTAGAAGCCATTCAAGATGGTCCAGTCCATGTGACGGATCGAACCATTGACACTCATATCTTTGGTCTTAGGAAAAAGCTTGGGGAACAGGCAGCATTAGTAGAGACGATTCGTGGAGTCGGCTATCGAGTAAGACCAAGTGAATAACCTGTGGCACGCACTAAGACTTAAGGTTATTCGTGGCACATTGCTAGCGAACTTTCTTTGGACTCTGCTATCACTCGCCATAGGTTATCTTATTATGCATATCGGTCTTGAAGATCGTATGACCGATTACGTCCTTAAAGATTTAAAGGAAAATCTAAACTTTATTGCAAGGCCTTTTCAAAACCAAACACAAGCTTCAGTGGTCAGCTGGTGTCATTCAATTGAGCAGTACCAAGGAAAAAGATTTACGATCATCGATCAAGATGGGGTCGTGCTATGTGATAATTATGCTGATGTTGATGACCTCGTAAACCACTCAGATCGCCCAGAGTTTATTGATGCCATGGAATATGGCCACGGAGAATCGAACAGATCAAGTTCATCAATTGACAAGCTTATGCTCTACGCCTCTATTAGGCTACAGGATGGCAGCTCAAACTCCCCTTTTGTGCTTAGGATAGCCTTAGCCCAGGGAGAGCTCTCGTACTACCTCTCAAAGATGCGCTCCCTCGTTTTTAAAAATCTAATCGCTGTTTTACTTATACTCTCTGCCATCTTTATTTTTTCTTCGCTCAGAGTTGGTAACCCTCTTAGACGACTAGAAAATAAACTTTCTCGATTTGATATACAGACCAGTAAGAATCTTAGTTCTTTTCCTCAAGGTGAAGACGAATGGGAAAAAGTTGATTTAAGTGTCGATCGAATTTATCACGAACTTGAAAATAAGATCGATGAGGTTGAAGCCTCAAATGATAAGATAAGCACGATTGTCGACTCTATTGCTGATGGAGTGATTGCAATTGACAGTGAAGAGCATATTATTCTAACTAATCACAATTTCAAGAAGGTTATTGACCTCGAAAGTGATATACAGCTTCAGGGGAAGTCACTTATTGATGTCATAAGAAACGTCGATATAAGAAATGCACTTCAATCAGTCATTAAAAATAAAGCCCCATATTCAATGCAAATCTCGCTCGGAAAAAGAGCCTATCAAGTTCGTGTTTACCCACTCCTACGCGAAATGGGCGCCGTTGCTATTTTTCATGACGTCTCACAAGAACAATTGATTCAGCAAATGCGTGAAGACTTTGTGGCAAATGTTTCTCACGAGGTTAGAACTCCATTAACAGCGCTTAAAGGATATTCTCAAATTTTGAGTGAACTCTCTCCTACTGAGACAAGCGCATTAACAGAGTACACAAATAAGATTGAACGCAACGTTGATCGCCTAACAGCACTTTTTCAAGATATCTTAAGTCTATCGGTTTTAGAGTCGAGACAGACCATCACGAAAGAGAACTTAAATAGCAGCGACATCGTTTTATCTGTTCTCTCCAATATCAAGATCAACTACGCTGATAAGAACTTCGTGTTTATCATCGATAATAATATCTCGACGATTCACGGCGACTGCATTTTGATAGAGCAGATTTTAACCAATTTACTCGATAATGCCTGTAAGTACTCTCCAGAAAACTCCCAAATCATGGTCAAGCTCTTCAAGCTTAATAACAATAGTATCATTCATATTATTGACCAAGGCCCTGGCATTCCTGAATCCTCGTTGACTCGTGTCTTTGAACGTTTTTACCGCGTTGATGAATCAAGATCGCGGGCCATTGGCGGCACGGGACTAGGACTTGCAATTGTGAAGCATGCAGTACAAAAGCATCATGGAAAAGTAAGTGTGTGGAACAACGATCAACAGGGCACAACATTTGAAGTTTCTCTTCCTAATGCCTAGCCAATCAGTTTAAGAACATTTTCTGGTGCAATATTAGTTTGCTTTAACATTGTTGTTGCTGCGCCTTGAGTAATTTGTGCCTTCACGCGCTCAGCTGTTGAATTAGCGTAGTCAGTATCTCTAATTTTCGATCTTGATGCTTGGATGTTTTCATCCATGATTGAAAGATTATTCCCTGCAGAATTAAGTCTCGTTTGAAAACTTCCGAGATAAGCACGTCCCTTAGAGACCTTGTCAATAAATGTATCTAATCTAGAAAGCGATGCTTGTGCGCTCCCCTTACTCGCGACACTAACGCCACTAATAGAAAGATTATTAAATGATGAGAGAACTTTTTTCATGTCATAAGACATTCTGCTCGAGTTTGCATCGCCATCGATACCAACTTGTAAATCGTATTGGTTACTACTCCCATCTAAAAGCTTATTACCGTTAAATTCTGTATTCTTAGTAATACGCTTTACTTCATTTAAGAGTTGGCTAAATTCCCCTTCGATATTTGCCCTATCAGAGTCATTATAGGTTTCAGTTGCGGATTGAATCGCAAGCTCTTTAAGCCTTGCCCCAAGACTGTGAATTTCCCCTAGACTTCCATCTGCAATTTGCAAAAGAGAAACACCGTCATTTGTGTTTCGCGTTGCCTGCTGAAAGCTTCTGGATCGTGCACGCATTGTTTCAGATATGGCCAGGCCGGATGGATCATAGGCAGCCTGAGAAATGCGATCACCAGACGATAGTCGTACTGATTCACGCTCCCCAATTTGTCTCGTCTCATTGATTCGCCGTTGCGCGACCATGGACGGAATATTGCTACCAATTCTCAAAAAACATTCCCTGTTTTAAAGGACTTTCAATGCATCCACTGCATTGACTCAGTCAACTTTTCGGCAAAAAGTGCAGATTATGTAGCTTATTGACATGTAACCGAGTCTTGCACTCGGTTACGTTTCCCATGTTGCCAGAAACACGAGCATGATAGAGAATAGATTTTGAATTTAACTGCCTGGAGGCAACCCATGAGCCTATGGAATTATATCCAACAAGGCGGAGCAATTATGTACTTGCTCCTTTTACTCAACATTGTCGGCTTTGCGCTCATGATCGCAAAGTTCTTTGTCTTAAAAAGAGAAAATTTACAGAGCGATCAGACAGCTGCGACTTTAAGTTCAAAAATTCCTACAGGATCTCCAGATAACGTTCTTGAACTTGCAAAGCAGGAAATTGCTTCTCATGTTGCTCAAGTTGAAAGTGGAATTAACACCATTAAGATTATCGCTACCATTTCACCGCTACTAGGCCTACTTGGAACAGTCGTTGGTATTTTACTCGCCTTTCAAGTCATCTCTCAAAACGGTCTTAACGATCCTGCCGATTTTGCAAAAGGTATTTCGCTTGCCCTTATCACAACTGTCGGCGGACTCATCGTTGCAATCCCTCATTTCATTGGTCATACGTATTTAATTGGTGCACTCGATCGTCTTGAGGCGCAACTTGAAAAGTCTGTTTTGGCAAAAGTTCTAAAGTAGGTCGCTGTGAAGAAAAGATCACGTGAGCAATTAACATTTGAAATGACTCCACTTATCGACGTGGTCTTCCTTCTCATCATTTTCTTTATGGTGACTTCTGTTTTTAAAAAAGATGAACTCTCACTCCTCCTAGCACTTCCAAAAGCATCTTCAGGTGAAGCTACCGAGGCAAAAGAAAAACTCTTTCTTAAGCTAGAGCTGACAACTGAAGAGTTGGCCATTGCCGGTGAGAAAATCTCTCTCGATGCCCTACCTGCGCGTTTATCAACTGTATCGGATAAAGAGCAGCCAGTTGAGCTGCGAGTCGATAAAGATGTGCGCTATGAGAGAGTCGTTAATGTGCTTGACGCACTCAAAGCGGCGCAGCTTCAAAATATCAATTTGATTACTGAGAAATAATTAATTGGTGTGAACTTCTTCTCTAAATGGTCGCCACTTACCTTGCCATACATTCAGTGCGCCTCTACGAAGAGTGCCCGACTTCTCATGCACTTCTACTAAGCAGTAAGTTAGATTTTTAGCACTCTCATGAAGTCCAGCATCCATTGAAGGGATTGGATTCCATGTTCCAGTATTAAAGTAATAACGTCCCTCTGGAAATCTTCGCCATTCCTGTAAATGTGTGTGACCCATAATGACTGTATGAAGATGGCGCTTTTGTCTAAGAATGGCCTTGGCCTTCTTTTCATATTTAGGATAGATCGTAATTTGTTTTAGAATGGCCATTGATGTTTTGAAGTTTCTATTTTGTCTCACGTACGTATCAAAACTAGTTTGAATAATATAGCGAATGACTTTTACTAATAGCCTAAAAAAGAAAGCCGTATCATGTAAAAGGCACCAAGTGATATAGGCAGACATTGGTCTTACTTTATCAATATGTGGTCTCTCTTTCTTAAGTAATGGCAAAACACCGATGCAAAACAAACTTCCCCATGGAAGATTTAAAATTTTCTTTCCTTGCGGACCGTTAACAAAGAAATTTTTGGCCGACACTGTATTAATCGCTTCAAAGCGGTGTCCATGTTCGATATGAACACCATTTTCATCAAGTTCATCAGCAAACTGCATATCTCGACCAGTCAAACTTCGGAGTTTTTCCTGAGCACCTTCAAAGGCAATTCCGGAGTCATGGTTTCCAATAATATAAGTGACTCTTTTATTTGGAGCCTGCATGAATTTTTCAAGCGCGCGAAAAAAAACAGGATGACCTGCTGCAATTGCATCAATTTGGCGGCAAGTCAGTTCATCGTCAATGATGTAGGAAAAGACACCTTCAATATCAATTTGAATAAGATTTAAAATATCGCCACCGAGAACAAGGTGCACGGGCTCAAGGTAGTTAGAGTCTGTACTGTAGTACTCTAAGAATTCCTCAAAGCGGTCATCTTCAAAAAAATCTTCAAGAATATTGAGCTGACCGTTTTTAAGAAACTTACCCTTTCCTAAATGTAGGTCACTAACAACTAAATAAATCATGATTCAAAAAGTTCTCCGGCGTGACAAACTCGTCCACGCCCCGATTCTTTTGCTTGATACATCATGCGATCGGCTATATCCAGAATATCGTCTCTGCTTTTTGCATCAAAGGGATAGCCGGCCAAGCCGATTGAAACAGAGAGATGCATTGGCTTTGTGGTATCTTTACCAATATTAAAAGGATGGTCTTTGATCGCTTTAAGCATCCTTCTTCCCACCATAGTGGCAACCTTATCATCGGCGGCCGGAAGGATTAAGACGTACTCATCTCCACCGTAGCGATAGATCAAATCTGTTTCACGTAGGGTGCGTTTCATTAACTTTGCAACTTCGACCAAGAGCCTAGTTCCTACTAAGTGTCCATGCCCATCATTCACTTTCTTAAAGTGATCGATATCAATAAATAATACATAGAAAGATTCACCATCATTATTATGTCTTTCTATCGCATCATCTAAATCTTTATAAAGCTTTCTTTGATTGTAGAGTCCAGTAACATCGTCCACATGAACGAGTGATTGAAGCCGTCTGACCTCTTTGTAGCGCTCCATATTGTCAAAACCAGAGCGTAAAAACTTTGAGAAATGTCCATGAAAGCGACTTAATGGAGAACCTGATTTTACTTCTACCAAAACATAAAGTTCTTGTGCCCCTTCTTGTCCAAGAAGAAAACTATAAAACTCATTACCCTCATGAGAGAGAGGTTGATAATCATCACCGTCTTGCTCATTAAAGATGGCTTTACTCAAGAGATCACGATCAATTTCATTCTTATCTATTCGCGACTTATTCCAAACGATACGGCAATGATCAATCGACCAGTTTTCCTTCTCGCCTACAGGAAGAGAGAAGACGACAATAGGTTTTGCCTGACATTCCTTTTGAACAAAGGTATCGACGGCCCTAAAAAATCCCTTCTCATCGTGAAAGTCACGAAAGCCGGAGACAAATGTTAATAGTGTTTCGATTTCGTTCAAGCTATTGCCCTAAAGTTTCCGAGCTTTTTCAATTTGAGCCCGCGTCTCGTCGTCTAGATCAATATCGTCCTCTAGGAGTTTAATTGAGCCTCTAAGGGTCTTCATCATTTTACCTAGGCGATCTTCTAGTTTCTGTTTATCCTCTCGTGATTTTTGCTCACGAATTGTGGCATTCTCCATGTTGAATTCGAGCGAGTCAATTTTTCTTTTGAGCTCTAAAATCTTCATATCACGTGATTTTACTTGAGATTGAGTATCCATTGTTACGAGTTCAAGCTGACTCTCAAGCTCTTTTTCTCTTTGTTTGACTTTATTAAAGTCGATTCTGATTTTTTGAGACAGTCGGTCAAACTCTTTTTGTAAGTTTTTGGCCTTCTCTTCAAAAAATTCCTTTCTCTCTTCAAGTACTCTGGTTCGATGTTTTGTTTCTTCACTTTCTTCAATATGACGCTTTTTCAAGATACTTATCTCAATGCGAGACTCTTCAAGCTCAGCCTTGAGTGTGAGTTTATCTTGTTGCAAAATTCGAACACTACCTTTGAGATCATCCATCTGTTCTATAAGTCCAGACCTCTCCTCTCTAAGCTGCTTGATGGTAGCTTGTAAACGTAGCAGATCAGGCTGATCAAGCGAGCTCAGCACCTGACCTTTTGGCAATGGTTCTTCTGTCGATTTTGGAGCTCTAAAATGTTCACTTGTTGCATGACTTTCTTGATCATAAGAGAACTCTTTGGGTTCACTCATGGGAGCAATTGTTGTCGCCGCCGTTAGCTCTTCATCAATATCATCGCTTCCAACATCAAATGAAAGATCATCATCATCAAGCTCTCCTTCATCATCTAAAGAGAAGCCGTCATCACTGCCTTCTTCTAGCAGAGAGTCGGTGGCGGTGGTCGTAGCGCTGTCATTCACGGCAGAAAATTCTGCCAAATCTTCTTCTTCAAGATTGAGGCTATCTGCATCGAGTTGTTGCGTTGTCGCTACTATTGTCGGATTCGTTTCATCGCCTAGGTCTAATTCGCCGTCATCATTGTCATCAGACGCTTCAGTTTGCTCACTAGCACCCAGGTCCAATTCAAAGTCATCCGCTTCATCTAGATCTAAGTCACTGCTTGCACTCGCCGCAGGCTCTTCGCCAAGATCTAGATCCATATCTGTATCATCTCCAAGCTCTAGATCATCGGCGCCTAGACTGATAGAGACGTCATCATCATCTTCAGTATCGATTGCACTCTCAACGTCGCTAGATCCAAATTCTAGAGCGTCGTCTTCCTCAGACTCCTGATCTAAATCGAGCTCTTCTCCTTCGCCGCTGTCAAATTCAAGTGCACCTTCTTCAAGCTCGACCTCTTCGTCGTCAAACTCTAGGTCAGTTTCATCAAGATCGAGTTCATCATCACTAGACATTTCTACCTCTTCGGTGGATTCATCACTTATGGCCGAAAGTTCATCTGAGTCCAACTCAAACTCACCTGTGCCATCTTCGGGAGACAGTCCGGCCTTAAAGCCAGCGGTCATATCTTCGTCGCTATTTCCAAAATCTACTTGTAATGTAGGAATATCGTCGACTTCTTCCGCTATGCCTAAACTATTATCCGGATCATAGTCGTCTGCACCAAGGTCACTAAACTCATCAAAGCTCTGTGTTCCATCGCTAGATGATGATCCAAAAACATCATCAAACTTTGCTTGAATCTCTAAGTTAAGTTCAGAATCTAATTCTGGGTTTGCCTTAGCCCCTGAGTGTTTATCAATTTCAGCTCGTACTTCTGGATTGAAAGTAAACTCTTTGATTGCCGGAGCCTTGCCACCGATGTCGCTAAGTTCAACATCCTCTAGAGCACTTTCATCGTGATCATCGAGCTGATGATCAATCAGATAGTCAGAGAGCTCGTAATCATTGAGCACTCCATTCACAATCTCGAGACTAAGTGGTTTGACGAGATATCCATGGGCAGCAAACTTTCCTTTTTGATGTTTTTTTAGATCCTTAATTCGCATCCCCGAAGAAAGAATCACTCGCCTGACATTTCCATGGTCATAAAGCTCTTGATTCACTTGTTCAGCGTGCTTTTTGTCGAAATCAAAGTCGATGAAGAAAAGGCAGCGCTCATCTTCGATTTCTGCCTCTAGCCCATCTAATGTGTCAGTTAGAACCACATCTGCGCCACTGATCATATCGACCAGTTCCTCAATTTCGCTGTCTTGTGTGAAAAACACTAATTTCATAATAATTTCTGACCCTTATACATTATCTCAATGATATCAGATGGTTCAATTCAATCAACGCACCGGAACATGGGACAATACTGCCTGGCTAAATGCATCTTCTAAGTTGCCCCACTAGGGCGGTCTGGATTACAATAGGCTTAACAATTGTCGCTTCTTTTCAGACAGTTAACTCAATCGGAGATGGATTACCGATGCTAAGACTGACAAAAACACTTGCCCTCACTACTTTATTCGCCTGGCCTATGGCCCAAGCGGCTGAGGTTTTACCTGCACCACTGCTGCAGCTCGATGATAAATTTTCACACCATGTACTGGTGGCGGAAAAATCAACTCATCAACTTCACCTTTTTCAAAATGATAACGGTAAGCCAAAGCTAGTTAAAACTGTGCAAATGGCCACAGGTAAAAAAGCTGGCGATAAGATTTTTCAAGGTGATCATAGAACTCCTGAGGGCGTTTACCAGATGACCGAGTTTTTAACCCATGAAGATCTTATTAAAAGACACGGGAAAGCCGGAGAGATTTACGGCGTTGGCGCTTTTGTAATGAACTACCCTAACCCCATCGATGAACGTGAAGGTAAAACTGGCGGCGGGATTTGGATTCACTCAACCAACGACGAAACGAGAATCGACAAGGGTCTTGATTCACGTGGCTGCGTCGTTACGGCCAATGTCGACCTGATTGAACTTGCAAAATATATAGAACTCAATCGAACTTCGGTCGTCGTTGTTCACAATCTCAACTATCTAAAATCAGATGCATGGGAAAGCGAAAGAGCAAATATTTTAAAAACTGTTTCAGACTGGGCTTCGGCTTGGCAGTCTGAGGACATAACGACATACCTGAAACAGTACGATGCAAAGCAATTTACTGACAGAACCCGTGGGAACTACAGCGCATTTTCACAATATAAAAAGGCTGTTTTCTCAGCTCCAGGAAAGCCCGAAGTTAATCTTTCAAATATTTCTATTATGATGGCCAATGGCTATGCCGTGGCCACTTTTATTCAAGACTATAAAGCAACGAATCTAGCAGACGTCGGTAAGAAGCTTTTGTATCTCAAGAAAAATGAATATTACGAGTGGAAAATTGTTTCTGAGGTTTGGACAAAAAGTGGCATCGAGCCTTCTGAAGAGGAGCTTAATAAAGTTGCTTTTCAGCCTTCGATGCGGTTTTTCAAAACTCTTAACCCAGAGCAAATCATGGAAATTATTCCAGCAAATGCAACTTCTGCGACTCAATCAGCAAGCAATTAATTTATGGCCAAAGCTCAGGGACAAGATAAGCTCTCCTTCATTCTTTACACGAAGCAATTAGCTCCTCGTTATTACGAGATCAGTAGAAATTACTTCAAATTTTTAACTGTAGGACTGCCGGTTATTACTTTTATTTGTATCGGCGGTTTGATTGCATTTGCAGTCTACTTTAAGCAGCTTGAGGTTTTAGCCAAACGCAAAGAACCTGTTGTAATTAATAATCTTAGAGAAGATAACCTAGCTCTATCAAATAAGATCTCAGAGCTCGATCAGCTCAACAAAAGCCTTGAGAATAAGCTAGCCTCACCTGTACAAACGGACAGAGAAATCGGAACACTATCTCTTTTCAAGCAGATTCAAGGTCAAAAAGATCTTTCTAAGTCACCGGCTTTAACGCTTGAAGAAGTTGAAGTTGTCCCCGTCGATAATGAGATTGCACTTAATTTCAAAATTGTTAATGCGACAAAAGACGGTGCAAGACAAGCCGGCTATCTCTTTGTGATTATGAAGGCGGGTAATCAAGTCGCTTTGTATCCTGAAGATGCCTTTGAACGAGATGAGATGCAGCTATCATTTAACAAAGGTGAATACTTTGCCACAAGTCGCTTTAGGCCTGTGCGCGCCGTTTTCCCTAGGGTCAGTGGAACCAGAGAAGTCCTATTTAAGATTGTTATATTTTCCGCCACGGGTGACCTCGTTCAAAAGCAAATCGTTTCACAAACATTGGGGACTCCATGAGAGAGCATAAAGAAGAAATGCAGGACAAGTCCTTTTCTTTCATAGGTAAAGGCTGTGTCATTTCAGGAAAGTTCTCACTCAAAGGAACAACTCATCTTGCTAGCCACCTTGAGGGTGAGCTCATAATGGAAGATGATTCAAGGCTAACGATTGAACCAGAAGGATCTTTTGAAGGTCGACTTCAATCTCATGATATTGAAATATTTGGAAAGTTTGACGGAAACTTAATATCCACAGGCACTGTCATTATCCACTCTTGTGCCAGTGTTTCAGGTGATCTTGAAGCCAGCCATTTAATCGTCAAACCAGGTGCGACCGTGAATATCGAAGGTCGCACTCTTCACTGATTATAGAAAGTCTTTGTAGCCAACGACTGTCACTTTCCCAAACTCAGAGAGTTTTTTAGCAAGAGACTTATCGCCTAAAATAACGATCGTTTGCTTGTTCCAATCAAAAATCTGACCGCCCCATTTAGCCATTTCGGCCTCATCGACTTTAGATAAGTAATCGGGAAAATCTAGAAAACGTTGGTAATTTACTCCAACGTGATCGAGATAAATCAACTGTTGTAAAAAGTCTGAGCTCTTCTCAAAGCGAAATGGATAACTTCCCATCAAGCGCCCTTTAGAGATGGCAAAGATATTATCTCTTATTTTGCCTTCTTTGAGCTCTACAAGGAGTTCTTTAACAACGCCTAAAAGAGCTGCGGCCGACTCATTTTTAGTTGATGTTTGAATGGCCGCACGACCATAGCTTTTTTGTCCAGCGGCAAAGGCACCAGCGGAGTAAACAAGGCCTCGACTACTGCGAAGCTCCCGCATAAGTAGCGAGGTGAATCCGCCGCCTAGATATGTTGAAAGCAGCTCTACCGCTTCTCTTGGTTGTACGAGCTCCTCTGATAAGAACCTACCGATACGAACTTGTGCTTGATTCGAGCCAGGAACACTCACGAGGAAAATTTCCGGATCTTTACTTGAGAATTCTTTTGTAAAAGTTATCTCTCGTTTAAAACTGGCATCTTTTCCTTTCCAACCGCACTCATTATTTAAAATCTCTTTGATCTTAAGAATTTGCTTGGGTCCAGTCACATAGACTCGTTTTGCAACTTTCTGGTTGAAGTATTCAAGTTTATCCTTCAAGTGGCCTGGAGATAGTCTTGAAAGATCACGAAGCTTACCCTCAACCGGATAAGCATAGGGAGTTCCGGCCAATGAGAGCTCGCGAAACGCTCTTGAAGCTAAGCTCCCTGGGTCTGAAACCATATTAGTGAGAGCATCTTTGGCGCGCTTGATTTCACGATCAACTTCCCTTTTAGGATAGGTCGCATCTGTGAACATATGGCATAAACGCTTAAAAGTTGGAATGCTGTCTTTAACCAAGCCTGAGACATTGTACAGACTGTATTCGTGGGTCACATAAGGTCCGTGTGATACACCAAAAAACTCTAGATGATCGACCAATTCTTTTTGTTTGTAGCGATTTGTTCCCGTAGTGAGAAGTCCAAGAGCTGCCTGTGACTCACCTTTTCTATTCGGATTATCCGATAGAGCACCATCGGCAAAGTATACGGAAAGGTCGTAAGTGGGGAAACGATCATCTTCAACCCAAACGACTTCCAGTCCATCCCAGTTAAGTTTATGGACTTTAGAAGCAAGCTCTTTGGCCGAAAGAGAAGTAACTAGAAAACTTGCAAATATTAATGTCGATAAAAATTTCATTAACGACTCCCCTTCTCTTCTTTGTGCTTATCCCAGATGGAAAGAAAGATTCCTTCACCATTTTTTAGGACTTCATAACAGGCTTTTTTCACTTCATCAGTCGTGATCGACTCATAGATATCGACTTCTTTTTTGTACTCTTTATAGTCACCGAAAAGACTTTCTCGAAGTCCAACAAAGTGTGCTGCCCCGGCATTTGTTTTGAGTGATTGAAAGAAGCTAATTAAATACTGGTTCTTTGTTTTTTGAACTGTACGCTCAGTAATGGCATCTTCGCACATCTTTCCTTTTATCAAATTTTGTAAACTGGATTTAAAGCGAGAAAGGTTTTGACCTCTGGCCAACTCACCACCAAAAAAGAAAACACCATTATGCTGAAGCGTATAGTTTGCAGCATAGACAGAGGACAGCTGTGCTTTTCTTCCTTTAACCAAGCTTTGATTTAGCCATGAGCTCTCGCCGTCGCCAAGAACTGAAGAGAGAATATCCATCACATAAGAAGCACGCTCTCCAACAGGCAAGCCCTGAAAGGCATACATGAAAAGTGGCGTAGGACTGGTACCATTAAGCTTTATCTCATTGGCAATTTTTTTAGATTTAAACTGGTAGCGAGCTCTGGCATCAGTCTGTTTTTTAAAGTCAGCTAATTCTTTTGACTCGGACAGATCTCCAAAGTTTGACTTCACCAATGAATAGACTTCATCGGCATCAACGTCTCCCGCAATCACAATCACCATATTATTTGGAACATAGAAGCGGTCATGAAAAGCGCGAAGATTGTCTGGTGTTAATGCCTCAAGGTCTTTGACTTCTCCAATGACTGATCCGCCATAAGGAGTCCCCTTGAAAACTTCCTGCATCATACGCAGATAGAGCTTCCCTTCAGGCGAGTTTTCATAGCGCATCTTTCTCTCTTCAAAGACCACTTGGCGCTCTTTTTCCACCAGCTCAGGCACAAGTAAAAGACCTCTGACTCTATCGGCTTCCATTTCAATCATCTCTTCAAGATGGGCTGACGGTAGTGACTCGTAGTAAACAGTCATGTCGAAGTTGGTATAAGCATTCGTGCTGCCACCAAATTTTTCAATGGTTGAATCAAAGACTTCTGGTGGATAATTTTTTGAGCCCCTAAACATCATATGCTCAAGAAAATGTGTTGCTCCCGTAGTTCCAGGAGTTTCATGTCTTCCGCCTACTTCATAAAACGTATAATAGGACATAATTGGGAGGGTTTGGTTCTCCAAAACCAGTAACCTAATACCGTTTGGTAGCTCCCACTTCTTAACCTCTAGTTTAATTGTGGGTCTTTCATCTCCATCTAAACTCGGCTTTTTTTCAACTTGCGAGCAGGATAGGACTATAAGGCTAACAATGAGTAAGAGCAGGTGATAAGACCGAATCATGAAGTCTCCATTTCAAGAATATCGACCAGATTAGAGGTCTTTAGATCAAACTTCAACTTATGGAAATTTAAACCTTTCGCGCCGCACGATAGCGATGTAAATTCCCTTCACACAACGGGTGGAAAATGATTAAAGTCTCCCCATAAAATACCTTGAACTCAGGAGCCACCATGAAAATTGGAGTGCCAAAGGAAATCAAAATTAAAGAAAGCCGTGTTGGTCTTGTGCCAGGTGGTGTTCGTCAACTCGTGATCGATGGTCACCAAGTATTCGTTGAAACGAATGCCGGTGCCGGTATCGGTATTAGCGATGATGACTATATTCAAGCCGGTGCGAAAATTCTTCCTTCGCTTGAAGCTGTTTTTGAAACGGCCGAGATGATTGTAAAGGTTAAGGAACCACAGCCACGCGAGATCGCCTTACTTCGTCCACATCATTTACTTTATACATACCTGCATTTGGCTGCTGATACAGAGCTAACGACGGGCTTAATGGAAAGTGGTGCAACCTGCGTCGCTTATGAAACGATCCAGCTACCAAACGGCTCACTTCCACTTCTCGTTCCAATGTCGGAAGTTGCAGGAAGAATGTCGACTCAAGTAGGTGCAAGTTATCTACAGATTGATCACGGCGGTAAGGGTGTTCTTCTTGGCGGCGTACCAGGTACTCGCCGCGCTCGCGTCACAGTTATTGGCTGTGGAATCGCCGGAACAAACGCCATTAAGATGGCCATGGGTATGGGCGCCGATGTGACAGCAATTGATCGCAGCACACGTCGTCTTGCTGAACTTGATGATCTTTTTGATAACCGCATCACTACTCTTTATTCCAATATGCAAAATATTGAAGAAGCCGTACTGCGTTCAGATCTCGTCATTGGAGCGGTTCTTATCGCTGGTGCCAAAGCTCCAAAGCTCGTCACTCGCGAGATGATTTCTAAAATGGAAAAAGGTTCTGTTGTTGTCGATATTGCTGTTGATCAGGGCGGCTGTATTGAGACATGTAAACCAACCACTCACGAAAACCCAACATTTGAAGTCGATGGGGTTGTCCACTACTGCGTGGCCAATATGCCTGGTGCCGTAGCGAGAACTTCAACTTACGCGTTAACAAACGTTACGCTTGAATATGCCCGCGCCCTCGCCAACCTTGGGACAGAAGAAGCTGCTCGTCGCGACCCTGCACTTAAGCTTGGGGTCAATATTTTCAAAGGCAAACTTGTTTATGAACAAGTCGCCAATGACCTGGAACTTCCGTACACACCACTCGGTTTTTAAAAAAATCTGGCTCTCCCACTCGATCATGCTAAAATAAAGTAGTTGAATCATTGGGAGAGCATTTTTGACTGGTAAAAAACTCATCGACACGATCTTAATTGGCTTAATGGTGCTGGCCACCTTGGCCACCGTTGGTGTCTTCGTCTATACACAAATTCTCTATGAACGCCCTCTTCCAAACCCTGAAGCTGAAAGAGCTAAGATGGTGGAACAAGCCAAAGAACAGCTTTTTCCCAATTCTTACAAACTAGATAAACTCATTATCAATCTCCCCTCTAAATCGAGTCGACTGAGATTTTTGGATGTTCAAGCTTATTTGGTTCCCTTCACTTCAGAGGCGACTGATTCTTTTGATAAAAAGAAGGCGACTATTCAAGACATCTTCATCGAAGTCGCTTCCGCTATTGAGCCCAATGAGCTTGGAACTATTTCAGGTAAAATTTTATTAGAGAGCAGGCTTAAAAAGCGAATTAATGAATTATTTGCAAAGCCACTAGTTAAGAATATTCAGTTTACTGACTTTGTTATCCAATAAAAAAGCCCCAATTAATGGGGCTTAATATTTCAAATCTAAATTTTAAAAGACTATTTGTTTTCGTCAGTATAAGCAGCGTTAGCAGTGCTATCTTCTAGCTTTGCCGTGTAGTCTTCAAGTTGCTTCTTAGTAAGTTTACCTTGCTCAACGAGTTTATCGCGAAGGCGTACGTCTAATTGCTTATCTTCTAATGCATCACTTAGCTTCATTCTAGACCTCATCATCATGGCGCTTAACGGAATTGTGTAACTGCACGAAATTAGCCAAGAACACATGCTATGACAAGGGGGTCTTGAATATTCAATAACTTAAACTAAGTGACCCACAAAAATTGTTGGCAAAACCGACCATTTTAAACCGGAAAAGGCTGCCTTAAGTCTACGAAATTACTTGGAATGCAAAAGATCCTAAATGTTTATCGATGTGACGTCGATAATGACGGTATGAAGTCTAAAGTATTTAAGACAATTCTCGTTTCTAGCATCATCCTTCTCACGGGATGTATGCCCGATAGTTTGACCAAGTTCAAACAAGAGACGAAGCCACAAAAATCAGTCTCTGGTGGAACAACAACTCAGGATACTGCTCCAAGCGCACTGTCTTATACTAAGTCTACCTACCAATTTACCGTCTCAAATCCAATCGTAGCTCAAAGCCCAACCGTAACAGGCGAAGTGGTCTCCTATTCAATTAGCCCTGCTCTACCGTCCGGCCTAGCTTTAGATACAACGACTGGTCGTCTTTTTGGTACACCAACTGTGTTCGCTGCAGCTACAAATCATGTCATCACGGCAACTAATAGTGCTGGTTCAACCTCTACTACAATCAATATCTCGGCGTTTAATCAGCCGGCCGGCTTAAAGTATAACCTTCAAGCTCGATCTATTATTACTATGTCTTCGGCCAGTGCACTCAGTGTTGGCGGAAGCTTCACGACAGGTACAGGTGTTGGCGTTGTCAAGCAACTCTCCGGCAATGTTGCTGAAGTAGAAGTGACAAGTGGTTACTTTGTTCTAGGACAAACAGTTACTGAAACTACTGTTCAAACAATTGATGAGCTAGACTATAAAAACTCAGTTCAGATCTTTCCGGTTAACACAGCTAATATCGTCAATTTTACAGTAGGTGGGTTTGTATCAAGCCCCGCATCTCAAGGTTCATCTCTAGGTATTGTTAAGCAACTTTTATCAGACAGCATTGTTGTCGATATTGTCCGCGGAACATTTGCACCAACTGAAACTCTAGATAATGTTGCCACCTATGCTGCTACTGATATGACAGTTGATAAAATTAACTATGTGCTAGAAACTGGCGATAGCATCGACCTTAGGCCTACGATTACTGCTGGTGAGTCGATCTCCTATGAGCTTGCCTCTGGAGCCCTACCAAGTGGTTTTACTGCATTTGCTGATACTAGCGGGTACATCATTGGCACCTACTCTACATCTGCCACCACGCAAATAACGGTTGAAGCTAATAACCCAGTCGGTTCAGTATCTTCGACATTTACGATGGGTCCTCTCATTGCCACTCCTCAATACTTAAGTGTTACACAAAACGTCGTCTTAAAAGTTCTCGATTCAAGTTCCTTTGAATACGGTAAGAAAGTCACAACCTCAAGTGGGGATGTAGGCCAAGTTATCCAGGTAATCGATGGCGAATACTTATATGTCCGCGTTCTATCGGGAAGCTTTGAAAAAGATGAATCACTAGATAACTCTATTCCTTTTGGTGGTGAAAAAACAAGCGTGCTCGATGTTAAACATGTCTCACTCGTTCTTGAAGTTCCAAATGGTGGAGCAGCAAATTTCCTCAGAGATGGATATATCTCTTCAAACACTGGTGGCAAAGGGATCGTTTCACATATTTTTGCTGACGGTGCTAACCCAGACAAAATTTTTGTCAGACAAACTGTCCCTGGTTTTGCAGCAGACTCTGTAACCCCTGTTCAAATTGATAACACCACAACTTTTGCATTAGCAGAAACGACGATTACCAAAGTTAGATCTAATAACTTGGAGATCTACCTAACCTCTGTCGCAGCCTTTTCGAAAGGCATTGCTGTCACTTATGAAAGTGGTGCGACCTATGCTTCAGGTTGGGTCCACGATACCAACACTTCATCAAACTCAATGACTGTCAGAGTTAATCGCGAAGGCTTTCACTACGACGTAGGTCCAGATAACGTTAATCCATTTATTGCTACTGAATCTCCAGTTAGCTCTTATAGAGCAGATAATACAATCTACTTAAGAACCGGTGAAGCGACTCGCTTAAATACAATTTTACTTGCCGGTAACGACATTGAATTCACTGTTGTTCCCGATCTTCCACCAGGCCTGACTTTAGACTCTGAGACTGGAGTTATCTCTGGAACTCCCGAGCAGTCATCTGTTAAGAAGTCTTATACACTAAGCGCAACCAATACAGTTGGTGGTGTTCCACAGGTCACAACTTTTAGTTTCAATATTAAAGTCTACGACGTTTTCAGCCTCGCTAATATCACGCCGAATGCGACAAGCTACGTTCTTCATAAAACTGGCAAAGGTAATGAGATTGCCGATTGCTTGGTCACTCAAGAACAAGTCGCCAGTTCAAATCAATCACAAAAAGATATCACCTGTATGATGGAAGGTGGCGAGCTAGACCTCTATCAACTTGGTCTTGGGACTCGCGTTTTCTCGTCGAAGGGTATGTGTAAATATGTATCGACACGTCCCTATGGTTTTTGGAAGTATCCTTATAAGAAAACGACAACTAACAACGTTAAGCTTATAGTCAATGGCTCTTGTTCCGCTGGTGTAAGAACACAGTCTAATACAGATGGCAGTAGCTTTAGATGTCACTCCGATTATAGCGCTGACTCTTCATTTTTAGGTGGTCCTAATTGTGATGATGGTCGCTATACAGAGGTTACTATTAACTACAATGATGATACCACTCCAAATCCAGATGGAACTTGTGACTCGTTTACTGTTACGAGTAATATAAGAGATTGTGGTGGACAGAAGTATGCTTGTTATGGCGGATCACAGAAAGAGGAGTTCTCTGAGGGTCAGCTCGCTGCTGGTATTCGCTCAACTATCTTTAATGCAACTGAAGGTGCTGCCGTCGAATACACGATCACCTCCCCTCTCAATCAAGGCTTAATTACCAACCGCAACCTTGTGAACTACACTGCAAACAACTCTTGCGCGGATGCCGATGGTTACAATCCAAATAATACGAATTGGCGTGCCTATGCAGATCAGTTTGTGAGTAGAACTTTATCAGGAACAATCAGTTCAGGCGTTCAGTACAGCAATAGTATTGTCGGCGTTGGAACAGTCTTTACAGAAGAGCTCATTGTCGGTGATACAATTAATGTAGGAAGCGAGTCCTATGTCATTTTGCTTATCTCAGACGATACAAACATGAGAGTTTCAAATCCAATAGATAATACTTTTGCTGGCCAGACTTACAGCCTATCACCATATAACAGTCCATTGACTGCCGGCGCAGAGCCGTTCTACGAGTTCGCTTGCCTTGACGCAGCCTACGATACCGTTGCAAGAATTAGAATGCTGGTAAGAGAATGGGATAGAGACTTTAAAATTACAGACTCTATTGATCGCTTGCAAATACCACTATCAGGTACCGTCGCAACGACTGCAGCCTCTACCACTGCGACAGGAGCTGGAACAAGCTTTGACACTGAAGTTATTAATGAGCGTCTGATCAAAATCGGAACAGAAGTAAGTACTGTTGATAGTGTGACAAATGCCACAGCGCTGGAACTCTATCTCAACGCTACTTTAACTCAAGCAGGAGCGACAGCTTATATTCGTCCTCCGCTTAGTGATGCCGGTGATGCTACAGACTTATTTGGCAATCCTTGGAACAATAGAAGTGATTGGGATGATCGTAGATCAAACTATCACCCCTCTCTAAATGGTTGTTCAGTCGGTACTCCTACTCAAACAAACTCCAGTGGAGCTAGTTTACTTAGGCTTTTTGATTACCGATTTATGTACGACGGCCTTTAAGAGTTAGATCTCAATGCCAATACTTCGGAGGATGATTTTTATCATCCTCTTTTTTTTCGTCTTCCACTAAGCTTAAATGCGCCTTACCTTTTTTCTTTTCCATTTTAAAAGAGAAGCTAGAGTTCTTCGCGCGTTTTTTAGAGCCTGTTTTGGTAAACCAAATCAACATACCAAAGCCTCCGGCCATGGCCGCGAGGTGTCCCCAGGCCAGTGCCCCCATTGGTGAGAAGAAGCCTGTGTACAATTCCATTCCAACCAAGAGGGCACAAAACCATTTAGCCTTCATTGGAAAGATCATCATGAACATAAAGGTTCGATCGGGATAGAGGATTCCATAGGCAACGCAAAGGGCGGCCCCGATTCCTTGTAAGCCTGAAAGAGGAAAACCACTGACGGCGGTATGAGATAGGAATGTGAGTCCGATTAAGACATAAACGATCCCGGCGGTGAGCGTGGCCGCGCCAATAAACTGCAGGTAGCGTTTTTTCCCCCACTGCGCTTCAAGTTCACTTCCCAAAAACCAAAGAAGCAAACCATTAAAAATTACGGCCAGTAATTGTTTTTCAACTAAAGGGTATGTCAGCAATTGAAAAACGAGCCCATCACCAAGTCCCTTGGCCGACAGACCAAGGATTGAAGTCAGACTAAAGCCCGCTCCTCTACTGAGTAAACTCTCCAGTAGGAACAACGCACCGGTCGTAATCATGAGGATTTTATTGGTTTTACTTAATGGTGGCATTTGCATCTGAACTTGATTCATTATTGACCTTCAATCTTCTGTGAAATCTCTACCAGCACTCCCCCGGTGGATTTAGGATGGATGAAATTAACCAGGCAATTGCCGGCACCTACTTTGGCTTTTTCATACAATAACTTAAAACCATGCTCTCTTAAATCATTGGCTTTTTGTTCAACGTCTTTGACTCTAAAGCATAGGTGGTGAAGTCCCGCCCCTCGTTTTTTGATGCTTTGATGAATCGGTCCATCTTCACCGTAGGGCTCAAGCAGCTCAATATGCGCGCGATCATCAACATGAGCAAAGGCGGTGGTGACTGCCTGTTCTTTGACCACTTCTCTTTTGTCATCAAACTTCAAACCCAAGGCTTCATAAGTCTTCACACTCTGCTCTAAGTTTTCAACTGAGATGGCGATATGATCGAGGTGGCATTCACTTAGAAGTTCTTTGAGTTTACTATTCACTTTGAGTCCTTATACATCAGTTGGGTCGCGATAATTCGATCAGGGTTTTCTTAAGCCATGCCGCTTCTTCGGCCTTCTCCATTTTATCTAAGACAAATGGAAGCTCACGCTTCATCGTGGCGAGATCTTCGGCCGCTGTTTTGTTTAAGACATCTGCAAAGAAGTTGGCGTCCATCAGCTTAATCTCATTAAGCTGTGACGAGATGGTGGCCTCATCACTTTTAAGACGCTCTAAGGCCTGTAGTTCGGCCTTAGAAAACAAAGGTGAACTAGCGCACCAAGCACTGGTTGAAACGGTTAAAATGGAAATGAGAGCGGATTTAAGCATAGCCCAAGGATTGTACCCTAAAGGCAGGAGATTGAAAGCTACTCTTTCGTCTTATCAGCTACTTAGAAGCCAGTTGGTGGATCAACTGCACCGGTACAGTCTGGATTCTCAGGATCAAACTGAGGTGGAGTTGGAGGAACAGGGGCGACACATTTACGATTTACGCAATCGCCAAAAGTTGGAACATTATAACAGCGTAGGGCG
>PBCC01000038.1 GCA_002716825.1 Halobacteriovorax sp.
GTGATCAGCATTTGGGATAAGAGTTGCAAAACAAAAACCACCTGAACATGAACAGGTTGGAGGCGCACCGAAGGTAATCACATCGTATCCAACAATCGTACATGATGTCGCTAGATCTCCATCAACGTCTGTATAATTGAGCGCGACTGAAGTACCGGCCGTATCTTCGCTAATCGTCGCCGTTGTCGTCGTGGCCACAGGTGGAAGATTTGAAGGCGCAGTAGCTCCTAGTGAAGCTTTACATTTTCTTGTTACGGCATCGAATTCTTGACCCGCTCCACAGTTGGCACTTTTGCTGGCACCTTTATCCGCAACACAACCCACCAACGCAAGCGCTGTGAAAAGTAAGATGAAAATATTGTGCCTAAAAGCCATCAACATAATTTTTGGATCCTCGTTCTCCTTTGGCTTATCGGGATAAAAACCCGATGCTTTAAGGAGAAGTGCCGGGAAATATTGAGTTATCCCTATTTTCTCAGGCTAGAAGCTTGGCAAATGTTAAGAAGCACAAGTTTGATTAATTTCGGTGGTTTAAGGGCTATATTCAGGTATTCATCACTAAGGGTTGGTCATTCAAAATGCCAACAAAAAGACGCATTTAATCGGTTATAAGCGTTTTTATCCTCCTCTTGTTAGACCAGCCTCGGCCCATTAAACTTTATCTAATGCAAAAGATTTTGATTCTATTTCTGGCCACTTTCATCTCTCAGTCCTCATGGGCCAAAGAGGAACTTTTAATTATTCAAAGTGTCAGTAATACCAAGCGAACATTTGTCATAAGAAAAGGTAAGGCCGAAGGCATACTCGTTCACCAAGAGTCACTTTTTACCAATGAAAAATTCTCTCTCTCAGCTCGCGCCATTGAAGTCACAAGAGACTACTCTCTTTGGCAAATCTCAGACACGCGTGCCACTGTTCCTTTTCAAAAAGGTGAAACAGTTAATTACACCAATACGATTGAGAATCTTTATACTGAAATTCCCCTACTTCGCTTTGATCCAAAAGAGCTGGCCAAAGAAGCGCGCGAGAGAAATCGCATCTCACAACTTCGTCCTGAAAAATGGCTTCTTCGCGGCAATCTAAGCTTTACACTCTCCGAGTCCATCACGGAAACACAAGCCTCACTTGAGAGTTCAAGAAGTGGTATTAGTTTTGAAGCGCAAAGACTTTGGAGCTTTCATCCAAAAATGACTGCGGGCTTTGGCCTTCGCTACGATCAAGAAAATACCTCACTAACAGAACCTAATATCGATATTCCAACCACAAGAATTCTTGGGATTGCAGACTTCATCTATCATTTCGATCAAATCGGCGAATCAAGAAACCATCTTTATCTTGGCCTTGGGATTGGTATTGGCACTTCGGTGACTCAGGTCGATGAGGCTACCTCTAGTGGACTAGCGACACTCTTGCCTTCCGCTAGACTGGGCTACGCTATGGCGCTATCAAACGGCATGTCGATGGTGGTTGAGACAATCGCAGAGTCGATAAGCTCAAGTGAAACTTTTGAAGATGGACAACAGCAAAACACCAACCTGGTGAATGCGAAAGTTGCTGTTGGTATTAAGTTTTAATACAGTCCAATTTCTCTAAGGCGCTGAGTGAGAAAGTCCCCTGCCGTAATTGGCGGATACTTAGCACCCTTACCAACACATGATGGAAGACACGTTAGATCGGCGCGAGAATGCGGATGCACGAAATATGGCATTGAGTATCTGGCCGAACCATCATTATCAGGGTTGATCACTCTATGAGTTGTGGAAGGTAGAATCTCATTTGTTAAACGAGACATCATATCACCTGTATCGACCACAATTTGTCCTGGCTTTGAGTCAACATCAAGCCATGTGCCGTCGTGATCGAGCAGCTGAAGCCCTGAAGCTGTTGCGCCAACAAGCATTGTAATCAAATTGATATCTTCGTGGGCGGCAGCGCGAATAGCGTTCTTAGTGTCCTGACCTTTTGTAGGTGGATAGTGAATGATTCGAAGGATTGAGTTGCCATCATTAACCATATCTTTAAAGAAGTTTTCTGGTACATCAAGGCCACGACCAATAGCTTCTAAAAGTGCAACACTTGAAGCATCCATGGCCGAATAAAGCTCAAGGAAGGTCTTCTTAAATTCTTTGACCTCTGTTGGCCATTCGTTTTCTGGGTACTCACCTTTATAAGGTGAGCTCGCAAGTAGCTCGCGACCTACGTGCCAAAATTCTTTAAGATCAGGTGTCTTACTGTCTTTAGCGTGTTCAGTTTGGAAAGGAGTATAACCGCGTTGACGACCGTTTTTAGCTTGGTGATATTTATTTTTCACGTCAACCGGAAGAGCAAAAAACTCTTGAACCAATTCGTAAGCACGATCGACTTTTTCTTGGGCAACAGTATGGTCATTAAGAATGATAAAACCGTAATCTTTAAGACCTGTCGTGATCTGATCAACAAACTTAACCTGATCAGTTGAAGATCCGTTGACGTAGCTTAGAAGACTTAGTTCTGGAACCTGACGCATAAAAACCCCTCATATTGGATATGCTTGTTTTTCCTAATTTTAAGGCCCGGCGTCAAGCTAGGCTGGCTATCTAGAAAAAAGATACATGGTCTAATTACGGGAAGTTACAAGGAAAGTGATCAAAATCAGCTATTTGAACAATAAAGAGCCGACGCGAACAACATCTGCTCCCTCTTCAAGGGCGATGTCAAAGTCTTCGCTCATGCCCATGGAAAGACAAATTTTATCCAGTTTGAAATCAACTTTGAGTCGCTCAGCATAGTCTTTTAGGGTCTGAAAACAACGTCTCGCCTCACCGTCGCGATCATCAGTACGATAGGTTCCCATGGTCATCAAACCTTCAAAAATGATGGCCGAAGGAGAGGCTTTATAAAAATGAGAAACTGATTTTTTTAATGACTCATAATCTTCAAAGCCACCTTTTTCAGCTTCACCGCTTGTATTAACTTGAAAATAAATTCTAACAGGAGAGAGCATGTCGCTTTCTCGACGAAGCAGCTCTTGTAAAAGTTTATAAGAATCAATCGAGTGGATGGCGTAGAGATTAGGAATTTTAACGAGCTTTGCCACTTTATTGGTTTGAAGATGTCCAATGAAATGCCATCGCACATCATCGCGCTCATCAAGCTGAAGGCCATTTGCTTTAGTCTCAAGATCACCAACTCTATTTTCACCAAAGTCGCGATGACCGATATCATAGGCGAGCGAGATCTCACGTAGGTCGGAATATTTGGTCACAGCGACTAATGTAGCATCACCAATTTTACTGGTGATACTCTCAAATCGCTTAGCAAGTTGATCGGGTTCATTCATATTATTTCTTCTTGGTGAATTTAACCTTGGCCTGAACGTCGATATCGTAGTTTTCAAGAACTTCTTCCATCAATTTTTTTGGATCGACTTTTGAGAGATGATCAGAAAGTTCAGAGCGCACAGATTGAACAAAGTCTTCTTTTACTGTTTGAGCGTTTTTTAAAAGGCCGTTAACAATTTCTTTTGGCAGCGGAAGATCAGCCAAGACTTTCTTAACTGCATCTTCAGTCATAAACGCAGCACCGACTCCAATAGAGACGACCTTCTTAATAACTTCGGATAAACCTTTGTCCTTATCTTCGTTTGCCATCACTCATCCTAAGCGTTTTTCGCTCTCGCCTCATAGGCTTTTAACATATTGGGCAGATTAACTTCTGTCAGAGTCTTAACAATCATGCCGGCTCCTGGAAAAAAGCCTTTCACTTCAACTTCGACATTATAGACGACACCCGTCTTGCCGTTGCCAAGATCGGTTAGTTCCCAAGATCCTGCATTCACTTTAAAGATATCACCCTTTTCAAAACTCCATGAAAGCTTATTCGGCGCTGATTCTTCCATGTTCAGGATGTAAGTAAGTTTTTTAATCATATTAAGGGAATATTCGACACGAACTTTACCGTTTGAACGATCAAGAATTTTAATTCCAGATACGCCATCAACAAAGTCGGGATAACTTTCGTAATTGCTTACGACGGCCCAAACTTTATCAATCGGGGCATCAAAGGTTGTCTCTTTTGTCGCTTTTGCTCCGGCCATGGAACGCTCCTTTTAATATCTTGGTTTTTTATCAAAGTGGTGTTCAGCCTCAATACGGCGAATCGTTCCACTTTGTGAGCGCATCACCATCGAGTGAGTAATAGCACCCCATGATTTGAATTTTACGCCGCGAAGGAATGTCCCGTCAGTTACGCCTGTAGCGCAAAATAAAACATTACCTTTGGCCAAGTCTTCCATATGAAAGACGCGATTAATATCTTCAACGCCCATCTTTCTGGCACGCTCAATTTCTTCATTACTTCTTGGCTTCAAAATTCCTTGAAAATCACCACCCATACAACGCATGGCCGCGGCGGCAATAACACCTTCAGGAGCTCCACCAATTCCCATCAAAATATCTACACCTGAGTTTGCATCACAACAGGCAAGCGCTGCTGCAACGTCACCGTCACCAATAAGTTGGATACGTGCACCGGCCGCACGAACTTCTTCAATCAGTTCAACGTGGCGAGGACGATCCAAAATGATGGCAGTCAAATCTTGCACGCGACACTTTTTAACTTCGGCTAATCGCTTTAAGTTTTCAAGCGCTGACTCTTTAATGTCGATCACGCCTTTGCCTTCAGGGCCAACTGCAATTTTCTGCATATAGGTATCGGGAGCGTGAAGTAGTCCGCCTTTTTCAGCAATGGCCATCACAGAAATTGAGTTTTCTTGACCGCGAGCACAGACAGTTGTCCCTTCGAGTGGATCGAGTGCAATCTCTAATTCTGGGCCCGCACCGCTACCAACTTTTTCACCAATATAGAGCATGGGAGCTTCATCGCGCTCACCTTCACCAATAACAACTGTGGCATTACATTCGACTGAATCGAGCATTTTTCTCATGGCATCGACAGCGGCCTGATCGGCGACCTTCTCATCACCTCTGCCCATTGTTCTAGCACTGGCAATCGCTGCCATTTCAGTTACGCGTACAAATTCTAAAGCTAAATTTCTATTCATTAGTTCTCCCCAGGATTTGCCCCATTATAGGTGGTCGAGTCCCTGGTGAAAAGTTTCTATTACGAGAGTTTTAAAGTTAAAAATTCTCTGGCGCCTGTCGGCAAATGTCCGTCACCCAAAGCGGTGACAATCTCATTGGCCATGGAGACTTTATGCCCATCAACGCCTTCATCGACGCGAAACATAATCTCATCTTCAAGAATCAAGGGGGTGTCCATGTCGCGCTTTGAAATCACGCGGCCAGTCTTAATGCCCTTCCCATCATGCCATTCGACGTAGTTCTCCATCATAATGACCTGAAAGCGAGCGATCTCACCATCATTATGGCGCCACACAAAAATCTCAAAAGGACCATCGGCCCTAACCCAATACTTAAGATTACTTGGAACATCCATATCGATGTCATGCCCATGAACAGGACGCATGGACTTCACAATATTATCAATCGTTAAAAAGTTTTTGATATTTTCTTCTAATTTAACATCTTGCTTGAATTTGACTCCAAGCCTTTGACCGCTCACCCATTTTACTTTACCGCTGACATCAAGCGATCGCCCTTTCCAATGGACAGCGCCTTTAAGATCTTGTCCTTCGGTATAAGTATGCCCTCCGGATTTAAGCCCAAGTTGCATCCCGGTGTAGGAAATATCAACGACTTCAAAAGCATGAGCTTTATGAGCGTCACCTTTGAAGGTTAAAAAGCAGAAAGGAAACCTTGGAAAAATTCGTTTTTCCACATCCTGATAGCCTGTTTTGATGAGATTCAGTTGTCCTTCCATGTCCATCCTTTTGGTATAACTGTGAATAATCTTATCACGTGATAACCTTCTGGTTTTACGGGAAACATTTTCTCTGTTAGCCTGAATCGTTCCTCACAATGGACAGAAACGACTCATGAAAGCGACAAATCCACATGAATGGCAAATAGATAACCTACCAAATAGGTTGACTATGTTCCGCGTGCTTTTAATTCCGGTGATTATTGGCTCAATGTTTGCCAATACTCTAGTCTGGGACTGGGTTACTCCTTGGCACAAGACCCTCGGCTATGTTGCCGCTATCATTCTTGTGGCAGCATCAATTACGGATTTCTTTGACGGTTATATTGCTAGAAAGCGCAATATCGTCACAGTCTTTGGCTCTTTTCTCGACCCGATCGCCGATAAATTCTTAGTCATCTCATCTCTTATAATGCTGCAAGAGCTTGGTCGTGTGCCCGGGCTTTTAGTTGTCGTTCTGGTTCTTCGCGAACTGTATATCACCTCACTGCGACTACTTGCCACTGAACGAGGCCTTAGTGTTCCTGTCGGTTCAGCTGGTAAATGGAAAACGGCAACTCAAATGGTGGGAATTCCCTTTCTCATGGCCTTCGATCGACCATTTGGAATCCCCATGCCAGAGCTAGGCTTTGGTCTTATCGCCATCGCAAGCTTACTGTCTGTTTTTTCCGCCCTAGAGTATTCTTTAGGACTTTTGCGTAAAATGAAGGCGAAAAGGAAAATGGCCCATGCAAAAAACTTCCAGCAACCGTAATATTCTCGTCACCGTATCTGGTCCCGATCAACCGGGCATCACTTCAAAGCTAATGCATCTTGTGACTGAGCACGGAGCAATTTTAAAAGATATGGGGCAGGCCGTAACACACGGACTTCTGTCTCTATCTTTTTTGATCGAAGTTGGTGGGGATGAACCTCGCGTCGTTAAAGAACTACTCTTTTCCTGCTCGCAAATGAATCTTACTCTCACTTTTCAAGACGTAGAGATGCGCGACCTGCCTGATGTTGGTGAGAAGTTCATTCTTAGTTGCGTCTCAACCGGCAATCTCCCTGCATCATTTGTAAGAGATGTTGCCGATGCAGTGGCCGAAGCTGGCATCAATATTCTTCGCATCGACAATATGACTCCTAAAAACTTTACCTGCTTGGAAATTACCACAACAGTTCCAAAGGGACTTAATTGGAAAAAAGTTAAAGAGAAATTACTCGAGATCTCAACCGACCACCAAGTTGATGTCGCTTTCATTAAAGACAATGTCTTTAGAAGAAGTAAAAGACTTATTGTTTTCGATATGGACTCAACTCTTATTCAAACTGAAGTTATCGACGAGATGGCCGATGTAGCAGGTGTCGGAAGTGAAGTACGCCATATCACTGAAGAGGCCATGAACGGCAAGATGGATTTCAACGAGTCTTTGCGAAAGCGTGTTTCAAAACTTAAAGGCCTAAAAGTTGAACAGATGCAAGAGATACTCGAGCGTCTACCATTTACTCCGGGCGCGGTTGAATTTATTCAAACAGTGAAGTCTCTTGGATATAAAGTTGCCTTAATTTCTGGTGGTTTTACATTTTTCGCTGAAGCACTTAAAGAAAAGCTTGGTCTTGATTACGCTTTTGCTAATGAACTTGAAATAAGTGATGGCATGTTAACAGGTGAAATCGAAGGCACGATCGTTAACGCTGAACAAAAGGCATTCCTTTTAAAAGTAATTGCACAACAAGAGAAGATTTCTCTTGAGCAAGTTGTGGCCATTGGTGATGGTGCCAATGATCTTCCAATGCTGGCAGCGGCGGGACTTGGTATTGCGTTTCATGCCAAAGACATTGTGAAAAAAGAAGCTGAACAACATATGAGCCATGGCCCTATGACATCGATTCTCTATTTCTTAGGCATACCTGGCCCAGGCCAACACCGCTAGGAGAGATTCCTTGAGAATAAAGCTTAAAAAAAATCAAGCCTCTTTCCCTAATGAAGTTTTAAGTGAAAGCAGCCTAAGAGTTTTAGAGCTAGTGGGCGAAGGGCTTAGCGATATTCCGCCACAAATTTCAAGGCTTCAGAACTTAGAAACTTTATCGATTCAAGCTCCGCTTATTACCAGTTTACCGGCCGAGATCTTCGCTCTTCCAAAGCTTAAAATTTTTAAAATTAAGGGGGCCAAGCTGACAAGTCTTCCTGAAGCCACTCCTTCAATGAGTATTGAGAAGATTCTGGTATCTCAAACTGGACTCAAGCAGTTACCTTCATGGCTTGTCATGCTCGATCACTTGCAAGAGCTTGATCTTACCAATAATAGTCTAAGCTCGCTTCCAAAGGGCTTTATCAATCTCACAAAGCTTAAGCGTCTCATTCTTGACAGTAACAAGTTTGAAAAACTGCCTGAAGATCTTTTTTCAATGCCGTCACTTAAGCATCTATCACTTGATGGCAATGATTTTTCCAGCGAGGAAAAAGAGCGCATTACTGATCGACTTGGAATTTGGTTTTAGACTTTAATTCGAGAGTTTGCTTTTCTTAGGCGATCGAGCAGCGTATGAACCAAGGCCTGATACCATTTTGGAAGTTGCTTCATAGACTGTTCAAACTTCTTTCTTGGAATAACCGTTAATACACATTCACTTATGGCCTTTACTGAAGCACTTCTTGGTTCTTCATCTAAAAAAGACATTTCGCCAACAATCTCACCAGAATAGATCGTACCAATTTGTTGCATCCCATCGCCTTTACGTTTAACGACGGCGAGTGTCCCGGATTGAAGATAGTACATATCCTGGCTAGCTTCACCTTCTCGAACAAGAAATTCTTCAGGCTTTAGGACTTTGGTATCGGACATGGGGAAACCTCATAAACTAAGATATATAATAAATTATACATTTTAAATTGAGGCTCCCCTATCGCGGCAAAAATTAACCTTGAGAAAACTCAACCGCCTCACTCTTATGATTCCACGAGGCCTTAAGAAGCTTCGCTTCAGGCTCTTTTGCCAAAAGGTGTTTTGCTAGCGGTCGTACTAAAATCTTATTAAAGACCGAGGCTAATGGTCTAGCACCATAGCGAGGATCATATCCGCGAAGCGCTAAATGCTCTCTTACGCCATCATCGATTTCAATCTTAATTTTCTTATCAAGTAAGCGTTCATTGAGGAGCGCAACTTGCTTACTAATAAGATCCTGCATAATGTCTGGGCCTAGCGATGAGTATTCTAATACAGCATCAAGACGCCCCAACACTTCGGGCTTAAAATCATTTTCAATATCTTTAGAGTTGGTGGTGGTTAAAATCACTGTATTTCTAAAGCTAACTGTTCGACCTTTATTATCTGTCAGTCTTCCATCATCAAGAATTTGCAGAAGAATATCGGCAAAGTCTCTATGGGCCTTCTCGATTTCATCAAATAAGATAACAGCATAAGGTTTACGCCTAATAGCTTCAGTCAGTGCACCGCCTTCATCATAACCAACATAACCTGCCGGAGCGCCAATAAGTTTAGACACAGAATGCTTTTCTGAATATTCAGACAGATCAAAACGAATCAGAGCATCTTCGCTATCAAACAGTAAGTTTGCCAATGCTTTGGCAGTCTCAGTTTTGCCCACACCTGATGGACCCTTTAAAAGAAAAGAACCAAGAGGACGTTTTCCATCCGTTAACCCAGCATGTGAAGAAATGAGCGTCTCGGCAATTTCATGTAATGCCTGATCTTGACCAAAAACACGCCCCTTAAGTTTAGCCTCAAGTTCAAGAATATTTTCTTGACGAGTTTTTAAAATTTTATCGACAGGTATCCCCGTCTGCCTTGAAATTACAGAGGCGATATCCTTGGCATGCAAGACCCAATCGTGTGAAGTTCCGGCCAGATTTTTCTCCAGTTCTGGAATATGCGAGTACTTTAACTCACTGGCTTTTTCATAGTCTTGGCGACGTTCGGCCTGCTCAAGTTCAAACTTCATGCGCTCAAGTTGGTTTTTAAGTTCCGATACTTTTTTAACTGACAGGACCTCTTGCTCCCACTTCAACTTTTCACTATTAAAATGATCTTCTAATTTTGATATTTCATTAGTCAGCTCAGGGGATTTCTCCATTTGTGCATAAATCTTCTTAGACCTAATCTCGGCCTGAAGCTCAACCAGCTTGGCCGGCATAGCCTCGGCGGATAGTTTAAGCGCACTAGAAGCCTCATCAATCAGATCAATGGCCTTATCCGGAAGATGTTTATCGGTTAAGTATTGATCTGAGAGAACAACTGATTGAAAGACAGCTTCATCAGAGATCTTAATCCCATGGTGAATTTCCATTTTTTCTCTAACGCCGTTAAGAATTTCAATCGCATCTTCTTTAGAAGGTTCATTGACAGGGACTGGTCTAAATCTGCGATCCAAGGCCGCATCGCCAAGAATATATTTTTGGTACTCATCGGGAGTTGTTGCGCCCACACAATTAAGTTCCCCGCGAGCAAGTGCTGGTTTTAACAGATTGGCCGCATCCATCGCGCCATCAGTTCGACCGGCCCCAACAAGCTGGTGCATTTCATCAATAAAGAGAATGACTTGTCCGGCCTGGGCTTTCACCCACTTGATCAGTTTTTGTAGACGCTCTTCAAATTCACCGCGATATTTTGTGCCTGCCATGAGTGAGCCCATATCAAGCGCCATCACTGTTTTATCTTTGAGCACATCAGGTACATCACCTTTTACGATGGCCTCGGCGAGTCCTTCGATAATAGCGGTCTTGCCAACACCGGCAAGGCCAACAAGCACCGGATTGTTCTTCCCGCGACGTCCTAAAATTTCCATGACAGCGCGAATTTCTTTGGTTCTTCCAATTACAGGATCAAGCTTCCCCTGCTCGGCCATTTCATTTAAGTTTGTAAGAAAGCTTGGAACTTCTTCTTCGCTATCGTGTGCTTGATTTAAAATATTCGGATCAAACTGAAACTCTGGAATAATTTGAGTTAAAAAGCGCAGTAAATCTTGCTCACTTACTTCTTGTCTCCCCGCCTGAATGGCGTGAGAGCTAGCATATGTTAGCCACTCAGAAAACTTGCTACTTGGACGCAACTGATCAGCAGAAGATTTTCCAATTGTTGGCAATTGATCAAGAAGTTTTTTAAGATCAGCTTTATAAGTCTTGAAGGCCCGTGCACTAAAAGATTGTGGGTTTGAAATCAATCCCCAGAGTAAATGGATCGGGAACAATTCGGAGTTCTTTCTTTTGAGTGCTTCTGTTTGAGCAATATCGAGCGCTCCAGCAACTATCGAATCAAATTTATTCATAAGTTCCTCCTATCTATTTATAAGATGGGAGCATACTTGTTCATGTCAAGGTTGATTAAAAAAGATTGTAGAGAAAACCAGTAATAAGCCTAAATTCGCTTCGCTGTTTAGTCAGCGGTGAATTCTTGACTGAATCACCATAAAGTTTAAGCTCCGTTACAAGAAGGCCTTTTAATCTGCCCCAGCGATAACTTTGAGTCACAGTGTAGAGTCCATTGAGAACAGGATCGGCTTGATAGATGCCGCCAAGTCTAGTTGATTCGTGAGAGTCTGTTCCAAAGTAATAGTCTGTGTAATCTCCATCCCAACGCTGAATCATAATTCGTGGAGAAATCGAATACTGATTACTCACATGCCATTCAGGATTCCAAGCGAGGTTGGCAACCCACCCTCGCGAAACATTACCAATGTCTTTAAAGTATTGGAGGTAAAAGTCCTTCACTTTAAAAATAAAACCTGAATAGATAGATTTTTTACGTTCCCTATAACCATCAGCGCGAAAAGGTTCACCGTCGATATGAAAAGTTGCTAATAACGTTGCTTTTTCAAAGGGTAAAAGCAACACGCCTGCACCATCTTTATTCAAAAAGAATGGACCAATACGAATAAGAGCTAGCGGCACAGGTTCAAGCGCAGGATCAGTGCGCCAAAAGCGCTTATCATTTTCTTTGTAAATATTAGAATGCAAATTTATACCAAGCCCGACGTGGGCTTCATAGATTGGAAAATAGCCCGATAGATCCCAGGGTCTGAGCTTGGATTTTTTAAATTTTATATTATCGTGATTCTCAATGATAACTTCCGACAACACTGGGACACCAAAAGTCATATCGAGAACAATCTCAATAGAACCAATCTCTTTAGGCCCTATCTGGTCGTTCATGACTCGTTTGATTATGCAGTCACCGCCAACTTTAACAGGAATCGCCAGCAGCTCTATATTGTCTGCGGCATTAAGAACTAAGCGCAATTTATCGGGAGCAATCGATTGCTCTTTGACCCCAAAGTACAAGCGATCAAGAAAATTCTGTTCCTGCTGCCAAGTTCCAAGAGGAGTGATGACGTCGCGATAAAACCTTGGCTTTACCCCAGGGATGAACTCACACTTTTGTTGATTGAAGGCAGCTTTATATACAACCCGAGATCCTGATGGCCTTAAATCCAGGCGCATAACCTCAACTTCACTAGCCCAAGTTCTAAAGCCAATGAGAAGAGCAAAAAGAGCGATCAGACTTCGCAAGGGTATCCAAACAAACATTTCTCTTTCACGCGTTTAGCAACTTGTGGAGGGACCATACTCTCCCAGCCAGGTTGACCTTCTTGAATCATCTTGAGAACCACTCTCGACCAAATTGAAAAATGCTCTTTGGAATAATCCGTAATGTCGTGGAGCTTTCCAGTATCTTTGAGGTAACTCACGAGCGCATTAGTTGCAGCTTTAGTTTTTAGAGAATCGATTGTATTAACACCCTCACCTTCATCTTCTTTTGAAGGATAGACTAAGATGCGAGTGTTGTGCCCGGTTAAGCGACCAAGGCTTCCAAGGATGCCGTCTTTAACATTGAGATATTTTGATTCATCGAAGAGTTCACTGACCGAATAATAGCCCATCACGAAAGCAACCTGAGCTCTATTATAGGTCGAAATGAAATCGTTAAGGGCCGAGAAGTCCTGATAGTTAGTGATAAGAACTGGTCTGCCAAGAACCGTGAGGAGATCAACACGGGCGAGGAAGTCTTCGTTATCGACTTCTCCACGATCTCTTAAATTATTCATCGAGATCTCAGGCAAAACTAAAATATCGCCTTTGTCTTTGCCTAGTAGTTTTTGAAAGCACGCCTGACCGCGCTCGAGCATATCGAGGTTCACCAGTGTTGGCGGCCTATAGGAACCACGGCACAAAACGATATTCTTCTTATAAAGTGCATCTGAGGCTTGCAGAACTTTTCCGTCAGCAGCGAACATCACGGCCTGACAATAATCACGTTTCACTAGTTCAAGCGATAGTAATCTAGAATCAATTTTTGAAAATGCTGGACCTGAAACGCGGATCATATCAATTTCAAGGCGCTCAGTAGTAAGCCCGTCCATCAGCTCAGTAACAAATCTTTCGCGGTCCTCTGAGTGTTTATAGGCAGCGTAAACGAGATTGACTCCAATCACACCCAGTGCTTCTTGTTGTTGAACATTTTCAATATCGAGCATTTTAACGTGGATAATAACTTCGGAGGCTGCCGCTTTTGGCTCGTGTTGGAAGCGAAGTCCCATCCAACCATGACTTTCGCCTTTACCTGAGTAAGACTTGGCGGCCACAGTATCTGCGAAAGCAAAGAACCTAGTATCTGCCGCTCTCGAATCTAGACGCTCAAGCATAAGTGAAAACTCATGTTCGAGCATTTTAACAAGTCTGCTCTCACACACATAGCGGCCAGAAGTTTCTTTGCCGTAAATATCATCTGAGAATTTCATGTCATAAGCAGACATGGTTTTGGCAATTGTTCCAGCAGCTCCACCGGCGCGAAAGAAATGTCTAACCACTTCTTGTCCAGCACCAATTTCAGCAAAAGCACCGTAGATGCTTCTATCGAGGTTTATTTCAAGCGCTTTGTGTTTAGGATCTTGGGCCACGAGGGAGTCCTTCGAAAATAAATTTATCTTTTCTCTATTGTAAAAGAAAAGTCGAAGAAACGACAGGGCTATGGCCATAGAACCAAAGAGATATAAATGACATCATAACTGAATGAAGACTTTTGAAAGTACAATCACAACTCATGTTTTTATTTGCAGTAGCTGCACTGTAGAAGGCAACTCAAGGCCAGCTAAAGAAGGCGTCGGCGTAGACTTTAGAAATAAAGTCAAACGTATGGCAGCGGCCAAATGGAGTAAAGATGAAGTCCGCATCAACTCCAGTGGCTGCTTAGGCAAATGCTCCAAGGGAATCAATTGCGTGATCTATCCAGAAGGTCGCTGGATAACCAACCTACAACCAGGAGATGAGCATCATTTACTCAAAATTATCCAAGAAACTCAGGAAATGAGAGGCCATAACTAGAAGAAATAGCGAAGATTTTCGGAATATCCGCAATTAAATTTGAGATCTTCCCTATATAACCGATAAAGCTGATGAAAATAGGTTATAATAGACCTATAGGCGCCAACCAGGAGGTATCCTTGGAATTTGATCTGGCCCTGATCACCTCTCTTGCTGGACTACTTGGTTTACTAGGTATTGCAGCGAAGAAACAAAAACAGCAAAAAGAAGACCGACAGAAGGTCAAAGTGAAAGCACGCTCAAATTAAGCTGCGCAGAATAAACCCTAATCAAGTAGGGTTTTTTTACGTCCTTGCATTTTGTTTGAATAGTGATACCATTGTTTTACAACTCAAACAAAAGGCGTTTTATGGTTATTCGCAACTGCTTACAACTTCTCCTTGAGATCTCAAGACTAGAAGAGAAAATTGCGGCCACTAAGGCCAAGAGTAGCAATAAGCATAATGACGAAGAAATTCTAAAGCGTCATGTTGAGCGAATTCAGCGCGCTCTATAGAGGGCGGCAAACTCTTTTGCAAAATAGCTTAAAATCACATCAGCACCGGCGCGGCGAAAAGACATCAGCATTTCTTGCATGACTTTATCACCATCAATCCATCCATTTTGTGCCGCCGCTTTGACCATGGCGTATTCTCCACTGACATTATAAGCGGCAATTGGAAGCGCGCTACTTTGCTCTAGAGTTTGAATGATATCGAGATAGGCAATACCCGGCTTCACCATTAAGAAATCAGCGCCCTCACTCTCATCGAGCATGGCCTCTTTAATCGCTTCACGTGAATTGGCCGGGTCCATTTGATATGTTTTTTTATCACCTGCTTTTGGTGCTGAATCGAGGGCATCTCTAAATGGTCCATAAAAAGCTGAGGCGTATTTAGCAGTATAAGACATGATCGCCGTATCACTAAAGCCTTCACTATCAAGACCATCTCTAATGGCACCAACACGGCCGTCCATCATATCTGATGGGCCAATAATATCAGCGCCAGCAGCAGCTTGCATGACCGACATTTGAGTTAAGAGTTCCAAGGTTTCATCGTTAAGAATTTGACCCGTTTTAGCATCAACAAGGCCGTCGTGACCGTCGCTATTATAGGGATCAAGAGCAACGTCGGTCATGACCACCATTTCAGGCAAAGCATCTTTAATCGCTTTAATGGCACTTGGATAAAGACCTTTGGGATTTATCGACTCGCGCGCATCAGATTTTTTAAGCTTTGAATCGATCGCTGGAAAAATCGCCACACTATGAATGCCTAATGCGTAAAGCTCAAAACATTCTTTGACTAAAAGATCGACGCTATAGCGAAACTGACCAGGCATAGATTTGATAGCAATTTTTTGATCTTTGCCATCGATAACAAAAAGTGGAGCGATTAAATGATCGGGAGAAATCGACGTCTCTCGCACCATAGAGCGAATCACTTCAGTACGACGAAGCCTGCGCGGTCTTTGTAATAAAAAATCACTCATACAAGCCCCATTTTAATTTTTTGCTGATAAGCAAAGGCGTAAAGACTAATTTGTTTCAACATGCTGTTAAGACCATTAGCGCGAGACATGCTCAAGTGCTGGCGCAAACCAATCTCGTCGATGAAGTCGGGCTTTAACGCTAAAATTTCATCAGGCGTTAGACCACTATAAACTTTGGTCAAAAGTGCAACGATACCTTTAACGATGGACGCATCACTATCGGCCATAAAATTGATCACGGCCTTATCTTCAGTTTTAACTAATTCACTCACAAGCCAAACCTGTGACTGGCAGCCTTTAACTTTATTGGCTTCAATTCGATGTTGCTCTGGTAGCTCGGGCAGAGATTTGCCCAAATTTATCAGGTGGCGATAGCGTTCTTCCCAACCAGAAAATGCTGTGAACTCGGCCACAATTTTGTCTATTTTTTCCAACTTCAAGTCCTTAGTCTTTTAAGTGGCAAAATCATAGCGCGAATAAATCGAAACGTCTGCCCTTGCACACTTAAATATCAAGTACATAGCATATATCAAAACAAATACTTTAGAAATTCACTCGGGATACCGATAAATATATGATGAAGTACACTCTCCTTCTAAGTCTATTAACTGGGCTAGCCCCAACTCTTGCTCATAGTGCAGACGTCACGACCTGCGGAGCTGGTGTCTATTGCAATATCCCTGGTGAGTATCGGCCTGCACTGGTGTTTGGCGCCGGTCAAAGTGGTATCAGAAGTGTGCGAAACGGCGTTAGACAAAACCAAGAACTGATTGCCGATATTCTTAGCTATCAACTCACCACTGATCCAGAAAATCTCGATACCAGGACACTGGGTGGTCGAATCATCTCGCCAAGAATTAATAAATCCTATGATCTACCTGTGGCTCCATTTAGAGAGGCCCTGCCTATGCCGGCCATTGGCTATGTGCTCAATCCGGAGCTTTACTCTAGTGAAGAGGGCAGCACCACCGCTCACCTTAATCAAATCTCCTATCCACAAAGAACTGTTGGTGGCGATACTTTTAAAGGCGTCAAGATTGATAATTTTAGCATCAAAGATGTAGATATAGATCTTTCCCGCTTTGGCGGTAGTGATAACTCACAGTCGATCATTAAAATTTGTAGCAATATTAAACTCGATCTAAAAACTTCACTAGAGCTGAATTTTAAAGCTCGTGATGCTGACTACCAAGTTGGTGTTGAAAATATTGATCTGCTGATTGACTCTAATAAATCAGAGCCAGTTTGTTTTAATGCCACTATCGATATGACGACATTCAATGTCAGCTCCATCGAGCGCATTGGAAGTAAGCCACTGCTGCAACGAGAGGACATTAATAAGGCGTTTTCAAACCCGGGCCTAAAGATCTCGGTCCCATCAACAACCCCTCTTAGTCAGCTAGAACAAGGGGATCTCAATCGTATCGCGGCAGGCTACCTGACGCCTGTATTGGCCGAGGCAACTGTCGCAAAAATGATTGAGGACCCGGTCATTTTAAATCTTCGCGATGTTTTAAAAGATCAGGTGAATACAGTTATAGCTGCAACACTATCTAATCAAAACGATCGCCTACCTGAAATTAATCTACCGATGTTTAATATTCCAAATTCATTTTTGACCACGACAATTAATGAGCATCTCGACGGAATTCAGGCCTTAAGTGGTAATATGAAGTGCGGTGAGTTTATAGATCGCATTCGTAATATTGAATACTGGATTAAGCAAAATCCGGGTTATAGAGAGGCGGCGACGTCTGCCAGACTGAGTCAGTTCGCTTCGAGTGTGAATCGAAATACACACCGCTGTAAAAATAAAGATCACTTTAATTCAACTCTCAATAGCTTAACTCGCTTGGGACCGGCCTTGTCACCGAGTCCGCAGCAAACCGAGCAGCTATTAATTAGACAGCTCATGAACGTAGGGGAAAACGGTAATCTGTCAGTTGAGATTTTCATCCCTGAACTTTGTGAAGGTAATTATACTTCCGCTTTGGCCGGAAGAAATCAACCTGAAGGCTGCGACAATTTCTACTCCATGCTCGATCTCAGCTATATCAATAATTATCTCAGCGACCAAATCTCAAAAGGCACTCTTTGTGGCACAAATCAAAATGGTAAATGCGGTATTCGCATGATGGATAATCCGGACGAGTACCAAGGCGATGAGAGACCAAAATTTTCGTGTGATGACATGGACTCGATCGGGATCAGCGCACTGGGCGGTGCCAATATGCGAGCAACCGTCTCGCTAAGAAACTGTCAGGCAAAAGGTAGAAGAAGCGCTATTAACCTAGGGCTTTGGCGCTTAGGAAGTTTTGAAAATACTGATATCCAAATGAGTTATGATGTTAAGCTCTCTAGACAGTGCTCAAACGGCAAACCCGTGTGCTTTGCCGTAAAGTTTAGAGACGATCTTTTCTCCTATCAAGGAGAACTAGAAACGGCTTCGCTTGAAGGTCGTATTACCGATGCCTTAAAAGAAGAAATGGCGCTACTTGAACAGCAGTTTAATGAATCTCTTGCAAACTTCCCTATTGAAGATTTCACGGCCGGACTAGAGATCACCAACCTGTTTGGTGGTCCTGCCACTGAAACCTCTCCTGGCTATCTAGGAGCCTGTCTGAAGACGGCCGGAGATGAAGGCGCCCGCTCTCATGTATGCATGATGGCGACTCGCCTACTGCCTCAAAACCATCCGTCTCTCGCTCGCTACTGTCAGTGATTTTTACTGCAAACAGCTTGGAATAGACTTCTCTACAGCTTTTAATACTGATTTCGCAGCAGAACCAAAAAGAGGTTTTTTGCTGATTGCAATCTTCGATTGAGTCTTACTCGTAACAGTGTTTTCCTCAACATAAAGATCTACGAGATCAATTGTTGTCCTAGCGCCAATTAGCGGATGAATATCAGAGAATACCGACATATAAGAAACTTTGCCTTGATCCTGAATATCTGAAGGTTTCTCAATTCGTGAAATTCTGTACCCTTTAGCTTCAAACTGACTTAAGACTTTCTCAGTCAAGTCGTGACGTCCATCCACATCTGAAGCGACCAAATAGATATCGCAATTTACCGATGCCGCGGCCGAAGTACTAAGTGCAAGAGCAAGAAAAAGAGTTGATAGTTTCATAAAGTATCCTCTACGTAGAAGGCGGCCCTAGAGCCAAGGTTAAGTGTGTTTTTTTCATGACAACTATAGCGCATCGCATTATTAAATACGAGTTATAGACACAACCCTTGTAAGATCTACATACAAGACAGACTAAAGTATTGATTATATTGAAAAGAGACTAGTAGGAAAGAAGCCAGAAGGTCGAGTTGTTAACGATATCGTTAATGCTATACGAAGGAGCGGTACTAGGAGTCGACATCAAGGCGCCAGGGTTGCCAACAAAAGTCTGGGCACCGGCCGAGAAAGTACCGCCGGTAATAGCCCACTTTGTGTCACTGCCTACTGAAACAGTCATGGCCGTGCTATCAGTCGAACTAGCTCCTGTTACGTTATAAGTGTAAAGAAAAGTACCGTCTGATTTTGTTCCCAGAGTTCTATAGTAATTATATTCATTCGACCCAGTGATCGACCAATAATCAAAAGCATCCGCATTATTCGTTTTTTTAAACAGGTCATACTTCCAATAAGTGTAGCTATTTTTAGTATGCTGAATATTGCTTTCAACAATTTCAGCGCCAGCAGTTGTCACGTCCCAAAAGACCTGTTGAATCGAGTTTTCACCACTATCATTTTCGTAAGAAACAAAAGCTCCTACGCCGAGATTGTCATTACCTGCGGCATCGTTACAATTATAGTAATAAGCCTGTTCGGCGACTCCGTTAAACGAAAGTGTTAATTTTTTTTCAAACTGAACGGCTCCGCCAGTGGCAAAGTTTGGTTGGACCGCAGAGCCGGTAGTTCCACTAAGAGTAAGAGTAACGGTCTCATCCGGAAGTTGCAGCGAATAGCTGCCTGAGCTTGAACACAGTAGCGCGCCAGTGGTAATGCCATTTTTATAAAGAAGAGCGCCGAGAGGGCCAATCAGCATATGTTTAAGACGATTAATTTCGCCGTCTTCTCTTCTTTTTGGAGCAAGAGAGTCTGAGCCACCGGTTAAGGTTATTGAACCGGTATTAAAAGTCCCACCAGAATCAATCCCTGTGGCAATTAGATTGGCGGAACATCCATTGATAAAAGTGGCAATATCACTGGCAAGAGTAGTGTCATAGACAGTTATATTAATTGGCTCAGAACAACTACCTGACAGCGCGCCTGAAGGACCAGCATTACCTATGCTAATCGTCCTGCCATTTCCAAGTGAACCCTGATTTTGAGTCGTAACATTCACATTACTAGCACCTGAGGAATTGATAAGTCCTACAGACTCACTACTTGGAGTGTAATCATCCGGATCATTTTTATCAACTGACCCAAATAGATTCCAAATATTTCTGCGTGCATCATCGAATTCGTTTTGCTTGTAAGGACCATTTGTCCCCTTTTGCAAACAATAACTTCCCGTACAGGTAATCAATGGGAGCTTTACGAAGTTGTTAGTGTGAGCATGTAAAAACGCCGAACCGGTTACACCGATATAGTTATCAGCAAAAGCAAACCTGTAAGTCGTAGCCTGTATATCAACTTGGACCTTATCAATTTGAGTTTGTCCTGGCCCCGCTGCAAATACATAAGAATGGGATTCCTCAAGGCAGTTAGATTTTTCATAGCCGATTAAAGTCACAGGCAATCGATTACCTAAACCTGATGGAAGTCTAACCTCAGTTGCTACAAGTCCTATGTTCATAGCTGCAAGATTGAAGCAGGCTGATGTTAAGCTTGGCATAGCAGAGCCAAAAGACGAAGAACCTGGAATAGCCAACTTGAAGCTTACGTGTTCTCCCGGAAGACGCTCTAAAGTCGATCCATCACAATTACCGGTAGAAACACCAACTGGATTTAAGCACGATTCAAGCTCCAGCTTTTTAAAGGTTGTTTCACCTGGATAAGAAGTCGTATCGTGATAAGCTGGTAGACCAAAAGTTGCTGAGGCACATTCGGCGTGAGTTAAGTTTAAACTAATCGTCGCATCCGAACCTTCAATTGTTGCCGAACTCACTCCACAGCGAGTTTTTCCACCCATTGGCCCGGTAGCGCCATTTGCAAGCCAAGCAACAGCGGCAAACTGCCAATCGCCAAAAGGTAATTCAAGCTGAATATTATGAGCGTTACTACCATTGACTGCCATAGAGAATTTATCTGATCCGCTTGTACCGGTAATGAAAACGCCACCGGCCGGGTTAGAGCCCGCAACTAAGGCACCAACATTAATACTGATATTGGTGTCGGCAACTTTCTTACCGCCACAGGCAGTAACTACTAATAAGACAATGGAAAGAGTTAGGATTCTTTTCATAAGTTAGATTATGTATCGGTTAATTAAAACCAACTCTAAAGTCTTGAAAGCTATTGAATATTGGTTAAGGCAGCCAGAGAAAGTGACTGAGATATATGGCGATTTTACGAATAAATACGGTGAGTATGACCTAATATCGACAACATAGGATTAGCGGCGATGGAAGTTGGAAAAAGTGATCCGTCCATCACACTCAGATTATGGTAGCGCCACACTCGCCCATCAAGATTGGTCACCGATTGCTTTTCAGAGGTGCCAAAACAAGCCCCACCCATCACATGGGCCGCCACCACTTTGACGGCAAGTGCCTGCATGGAAAGACCATCCAGCATACGAGATAGCTGATCGATTGAAGTGCATGTCGAAGCGCTTGCGTGAATTGGCAGTACTTCTTTAGCGCCAGCGGCAAATTGCAGCTCTGCCATAGCAAGTAGTGCTTGTTTAAAGCCCTCGCCCATGGCCTCACTCCACTCATAATCAAGCACGGGTTCACCATGACTATTAAGCTCTACATTTCCACCGACGGAGTCTTTAAAGAAGCCGTCGCGTTGAAGTGCGATACAGACTTGCAGATTATTCAGCTTTAACATCAGTTCGCGGTGGCGATCACCTTTTTGCATTAGAGTAGACGCCAATAGCACGGGATGAACCGGTGGAACTTCCAGTTTAAAACCATAGTCTTGCCACAGATAATGATCGGAATAAATACTTTGAGGCGCACCTAAATAGGGCTGAACTTCATCCTCAAAGATGGCGCCACTAATAACGGTTGGATGAATAAAAGTGCGCTTACCAAGCAGACCAGAGGCATCCGAGATACGACTTCTCATTAAAAGCGCAGGCGTGCCGATGGCTCCGGCCGCGACAATAAATTCACGCGCTTTAATCGTGAGCTTAATCTCACCTGTTTGATTACCTAGACCCGGAAGATTATAAGCTTCAAGCCTTGAAACTTTTCCAAATTGATGGGCCAGTCTGTAAGCCCGCCACCTCGGCGCAAGAATTGCTCCAAGAGCGAGAGCGCGCGGGATGCTGGTCACAAGTTGGGATTGTTTAGCACCGGTGGGACAACCTACTCCGCAGTAACCCAGGTTATAACAATCTTTTACGTTTCTAGAGATATGACCATATTCTCGCCCAAGTGCCGACATGCCCTTGGCCAGTAGAGAGTTATTAGTATTGGGTGGAATCTCCCACGGGGAAATCGAAAAGCGTTTCTCACAAACTTCAAAATGATGAGCTAAACTGTCACTAGTAAAAGGCAGATCAAAATTATCGCGCCAATACTTTAGAGTATTCTCGGGCGTGCGAAAGCACGTGGTCCAGTTAACTGTCGTGCCTCCACCAACATTTCGCCCCTGCAAAATATTAACGGCTTTATTTTTTGTTTTTCTTGAAGCTAATTCTTGATACAGCTCGGGATAAGCGCGGGATTCACGCATATCTTTAAAGTCTGATGTCTTTTGATATGGGCCTTCTTCAATAATAGCTACTTTGTAACCTTTTTCACTGAGCAGTGAAGCGGCAAAAGCGCCGCCAGAGCCACTGCCGATAATACAATAATCGACTTCTAGTGTTTGATTAGAAAAAGCTTTTGATCCATCGATGATCATACAAGTTCCAGCGGTGGAGCATAGGAAAGTTCACGATCAGTTTGCGGGTTAGCGTAATACACGCCGCAAATAATTTCATTAAGTGCCGCTGCTGCCATTTTAAAATCACTGAGGCGCGAGCTCGTCATACTGGTAATAAGCTTACTCATATCGACAGCGCTGATTTGATCAAGGCTTCGAGCACCGTGCCACCATAAAAAAGGTTTTAGATGAAACAGATCAAATAATTGCCTGATCTCAGACTTTGTACTTTTAGTCATGAAAGAAATGGTGCGATCGAGATCTTGGCACATAAGCGCAGTGTCTTCGAGGGGCCATTTCTTAAAAGGTAGTAAGGCTGGCAACAGCGCCGTGATTAAAACGACATCGCGTTTTTCTAAAAAAGAAAATTCTGAAATTTTTTGTGACTGCTGTGAAGCAGGAACAAGAACGCCTTGGCGCCAGGCGATTAACCCGACGCTCAAGGCGATTGATGCTTTAAAAAATGTTCGGCGTTGCAATCTTAGTTGCAGTAGCGATTAAAATACATATCGCAAACATAGCTGGTTGAACCACAGTCATTGCCTGCTGAATAAACTGTGCCAGTTGGACAAACTTGACGAGCGCCGCGCTCAACGCGAACTTCGAACTCGCCTTGCTCAACTGTCTTACCTTTTTTAGTAAGTGTGTAGCGAACAGTGTTTACACCCATCTCAAGCAGTGGACGTTGAAATAAAGTTCTAATCCAAAGATTAATGGCCGAAGACTTACCTTCTTCAGCATCAAACTTACCTTTTTTCTTCGTAGTGCTGCCATCGGCGTGAAGCGCTTCAACTTGAAACTTATCAGCGTCGGCGCCAGAAACTAAAGTTGTATACATACCTGGCTCAAGATCATAACCAGCGCAGTAGCGGTATTCGCTTGGCTGACCAGCGCACTGAACCCAGACATTTCCTTGAAGTGTTGTGGCCGAGTAGACAGTTCCATGCTCGAAAGTAGTGTCAGCAACAACAACGCCACTGGTTAGAATTAAAATTAGGGCTATAAGTCCTTTCATCGGATACTCCTTTATCGATTCGATCAAATAATTAGCTTAAAAATCGTCGCCTTCTAATGCCAAGACGTCAAATAATTGTTAGAATTCAGTGGCTTAAAACCTGAAGAGAACGCTAGGGAATTGTATGGAATACAAATTTAATGAGATCGAAAAGAAGTGGCAGGACTACTGGGACGCCAATAAGACGTTTAAAGTCGAAACTGATCAAACTAAACCAAAATACTACGTTCTCGATATGTTCCCTTACCCATCGGGCTCTGGTTTGCACGTCGGTCACCCGGAAGGTTACACCGCCACTGACATCGTGTGTCGTTATAAGCGCATGAAAGGATATAACGTCCTTCACCCCATGGGTTGGGACAGCTTTGGTCTACCGGCCGAAAACTACGCCATCAAAACCGGTACTCACCCCGATATTTTAACTAAGAAGAATATCCAAACTTTTAAAAGACAGCTGAAGAGCCTGGGCTTTTCTTATGATTGGGATCGCGAAATCGCCACCAGTGATCTTTCCTATTACCGCTGGACCCAGTGGATTTTTGTGCAGCTCTATAACAAGGGCCTGGCCTACGAAGAAGAGATCGCGGTGAATTGGTGTCCAGAACTTAAGACTGTTCTCGCCAATGAAGAAGTGGTTGACGGTAAATCAGAAATTGGTGGTCACCCAGTAGAGCGCCGTCCGATGAAACAGTGGATGCTCAAAATTACTGAATACGCCGATCGCTTGATTGAAGACCTCAACACACTTGATTGGCCTGAGAATATTAAAGAGAGTCAAAGAAACTGGATTGGCCGCTCTGAAGGCGCCACCGTGCGCTTCCAACTTGCCGATCACCCAGAATTTATTGAAGCGTTTACGACTCGTCCAGATACACTATTTGGTGCGACCTATATGGTTGTGGCGCCTGAGCACGCGCTCGTTAAAAAAATTACGACTAAAGATCAAAAAGACGCTGTTGAAAAATATCTCGAAGCAACAAAACATAAATCAGATCTTGAAAGAACTGATCTTAATAAAGACAAAAGTGGTGTCTTCACTGGCGCCTACGCTATTAATCCGGTTAATAATCAAAAGATTCCTGTATGGATGGCCGATTATGTCTTAGCTGGTTATGGCACAGGTGCGATCATGGCCGTGCCAGCACACGATGAGCGCGACTGGGAGTTTGCCAAGAAGTTTAAGCTTCCGATCATTCAAGTGCTTGACGGTAAAGATGTCGACGTCAACGAAGCTGCGTTTACCGGCGACGGCAAACATATCAACTCCGATTTTATTGACGGCACTAATAAAGAAGATGGCATCAAAAAGATGATCGCTTTTTTAAGTGACAAAAAAATTGGTGAAAAGAAAATCAATTATAAGCTTCGCGATTGGTTATTTTCTCGTCAACGCTATTGGGGCGAGCCATTCCCAGTCATCAAATATGAAGACGGAACAGTTCGCTGCCTAGACCTCGATGAACTTCCAGTAGCACTTCCTGCAGTTGAAAAATATGAGCCTTCAGGAACAGGTGAATCACCACTGGCCACTATTGATGAATGGCTATGGATCACTTGTCCTAAGACTGGTAAGAAAGCCCGCCGCGAAACCAATACCATGCCTCAGTGGGCTGGTTCATGTTGGTATTATTTGCGCTTTATCGATCCAACCAATGAAAAAGAACCATGGGACACTCAACTAGAAAAATACTGGATGCCAGTTGATCTTTATGTTGGTGGCATCGAGCACGCGGTCTTGCATTTATTGTACGCGCGCTTTTGGCACAAAGTTCTATTTGACCTAGGGCTTGTTTCAACGATTGAGCCGTTTCAACGCTTAGTTAACCAAGGCTTGATCCTTGGCGAAGACGGCGAAAAGATGTCTAAGTCTCGTGGCAACGTGGTCAACCCCGATGATATCGTCAAAGAATTTGGCGCCGACTCTTTAAGACTTTACGAAATGTTTATGGGCCCGCTTGAAAAAGTGATGCCATGGCAAACTTCTGGCGTCAAAGGCGTTTATAATTTCCTAGCAAGATCGGCCAAGCTCTTTGGTGATAAATCAAAGCTGCATACCAATGCTGAGAATCCTGATATCGAAAAAGCCCTTCATAAATGTATTAAGAAAGTTGGCGAAGACATCGAAGGCCTGCGCTTTAACACCGCAATTTCTGCCATGATGATTTTCACTAATGAAGTGGCCAAGCATAAGACCGTCTCGTTAGAAACGGCCAAGGCTTACGCTAAAATCCTCTCTCCTCTTGCACCTCACCTAGGTGAAGAACTTTGGAATGTCATTGGCGGCACCACTTCGCTGGCTTACGAGCCGTGGCCTGTCTACGATGAGGCTAAGGCCAAGGATGACGTCATCACCATGGCGATTCAAATCAATGGTAAGACCAAAGCGACCATCGATGTGCCAGTTGATATCTCTAAGGACGACTTTTTGGCGCAAGCTAAAAAACAAGAGAAAGTCAGCATGCAGCTCGAAGGCAAAACCATCGTGAAGGAAATCTGCGTTCCAGGTCGCATCTGTAATATCGTCGTTAAATAGCCTTTAGTTTGACCCTGCGCCGCCTCTAGGCTTACAATAAGCTTGGAGGAGCGTATGACTTCAAAACTATTGCTGGCTTTAATACTTGTACTAAATACTTCGCTATCATTAGCGCAGGATGATTATTACGACGAACAGCCACCAATGGATGATAATTACGACGCCTACGACTCACCCGAAAAGCCTCAAGTACTGCACGATCAAGCGCAAAAGCCCCTACCAGTCGATGCCTACGAATCTGATGCCTATCCCCCGGTAGAAAAAGAAATTGAACCTTACCAAGATAATGTTGACCCATACCCTCAGGAAGATCCCTATCCTGAAAATTATGACGATTCTTATTAAGCCAAGTCACTGTTAATCCGATAAATCTCCATGGAAGATTCTGATAACTCGTCCACGCCTGCGCCGTGGA
>PBCC01000039.1 GCA_002716825.1 Halobacteriovorax sp.
AGCGCACTTCGCTGGGGGTGAAGGGGTCGCTGGTTCGAATCCAGTCATTCCGACCATTAAAATAAAAAAAGGGCCTTTGTGGGCCCTTTTTTATTTTAACGTGTTGGCATTAGTGGGTTACCTGAACCCAAGCGACTAATCGCTGAAAACTTGCAGGAGCAAGTTTGTACGCGCAAAGCGCGCCCGTAGGGCGACGGAGCAGGATGCGTAGTCGTACATTCGAATCCAGTTACTCAGATATCCCAAAAGCCTCTAGAACATCTTTTTCAGTCATATTCTTGGTTTCATTTGAAAAGGAGTAATTGCTCGGCTTTGCATCGATAAAAATTTGCGTCGTAAATCGAAACTCTTCATGGTTATTCAAAGTTCCAAGGTTGAAATTGCAAAAATTATGGCTCTTATCTTTGAGACGATAAAAGAGATTGCTTCCACATTTATTACAAAAGCCACGCTCGGCCCATTCGCTTGAACTATAAACAGTAATATTCTCTTCACCTGAGAATTCAATATTGCCAGCCGACTCGACAGTTAAAGCTGGTCCGCCTCCCCAGTTTCTACACATAGAACAATGACAGACATCAAAGTGTTGATTCTTTAAATCAAAAGAAAACGTAACTGCTTTGCACATACAACTTCCTGTAGCTTTCATTGGAACCTCCATTTTTAAGTATTGTAGAGGAGTTCAGAATTTAGTCCAGCGACCCAGAATGCAATGAAATTGAATATTATTTCTCTTTTCTAAGGATGTAGTATTTTCGTCCGAATAAAACTACTCCGCAAAATGAAAAAATAGACAACATCGTTGCAACATTGTCATTTCCCAAAAGAGTTAGGGATAAGAAGTATATAAACATCACTACAAAAAAAAGAAAAATTGCCAATATTCTTCTTATATCAACTACTTTCATCGTTAAAAGCTCCTTACTACAACTTTCAAATACTAGTTCCAAAACACTTGTCTGTAAGCAAAGCATCCGGCCAAGTGTGATGGAACCTATTTGAACCTATTTGCAGTAGAAACTATTTTAAAACCCCAAATCTCGTTTAATATTTTCGGCATAGTTTACACTTGGTAGATTGTATATAAAGTCTTTTGCTCCAACCTGAAACACTATCTCCTTACCGGTCACTCGAATATCAGCAACTGGTGCCTGCAATCCATTTAAATACCAAAAACAGTCATTTCTTTTTAAGTAAAAGCATTTCTGGCTTAAGCGATGTGCAAATCTTTTAATAGTAATTAAGAACGAAATCATTATAAAAATGTTCAAAAACAAAAAAACATTGTTACCTTGCCAGGTAAATAATATGGCAAGAAAGAGAAAAAGCACGATCACGAAAAACCATAATAACTGAAGAAAACTGCTTAAGTAGTACACTTCTTTTTTGAGAGTCAACATTATCTAGACCCCTTATTACTCCTAGTTCCAAAACACTATTTGCACGCAATGCATCTTACAGATCAATCAAACCCTTTTTTGAAAAATGCTTTAAAATAGAGTCAAATGCTTTGGGCGTTTTGACAGCCACCTCGTTAATTTCTATAGGAAGTATCCTACTTTTAATTTTTATCTTCATAATTCTAACCGCTACAATTTTAATCAATGATACAGATTCGAATTCCTTAAAAGAGAAGTTTCTTGGCTTAAAAGAATGATCTGTCGGGAAAAGCGTTATCTTATCTTCATAAAGGATTACGTATTTCTTTCCTACTGCAGGAATGAGAAGAAATACTCCTAATACAAATGTCCCCCCTCCCATTATGAAAAGTAGGTTCAAGTTCATCACAAGACCTAAGAAAATCTGGAGAAGTGCTGCTAATCCAAAAATAAAGGAAATCATCCAAGGATAGTAACGACTATAACCATAATCAGATTTTAGAATTTGCTTATCCACAGTAATCGATTCTGACATAAATCCCATCGTCTCAACTGTTAGTATTCCCTGTATTTTATCACGAAAATCCCCCCATCCTCCTCACGTCAAATATATAGATTTTTTAAGTTAGTTTTTATTAATTCCCTAGAATCACCTATTTAATGGCGCTATAATTTCCACTCATTTGCACCTGAGGTTCTCTTTGAAACGAATCATCATTATCGGAACAACAGGCAGCGGCAAATCCACTTTGGCCAAGACCCTTGCGACTAAGCTGTCTTATCCCTATATCCAACTGGACTCACTTTTTTGGAAGGCTGACTGGCAAGGTGAAGACGATCTTGAGTTTTTCAAGAAAATCGAAAGTACTGTATCAGCTGATCACTGGATCATTGATGGCAACTATGGACGCACTCATCATCTTACTTGGAATAAGGCCGACACCGTTATCTGGATAGATCTCCCTTTCGCGCTGACCTTTTATCAAAATTTTACAAGATCACTTAAGCGCGCCATCGTTCGAAAAGAGCTTTGGCCAGGAACTGGCAATCGAGAATCCTTTCTTCGCATGTTTTCGAGAGATTCGATTCTGCTTTGGTTGATCAAGACATATAAGACGAATAAGCAGCGCTATGAAGCTCGCCTAAATGATCCTGAGTTTGCACATATTAAGTTTCATAGACTCATAAGCAGAAGGGCAATACGGAAGTTTTTGAATTCAATCAATCCGTAAAACAATACCTAGTAAGATTCCCTTCACCCGACTTCTTGAGAATCCCTTCGTCTACTCCATCCCTCAAGTCTCTACTCGCAGTTGCTGAAGAGATATTTTTGAAATAAATCATATATTCTTTTCTAGAGAAGAGTTTCTCACCAAAGTGTTTCTTAGCACCATCAAGCCTTGAAGAAGAATCGAGTACAACACTCGTAACACCCTTAGAAAAGTCTTGAATGGCCTTTAAAACTAATTCTAAAATGAACTCGATAAATGCAGTACTATTTCCCGCCTTATCGCATTTTTCCAGTGTCTTATAATACTTTTGCTGATTGTCCTTAATTAAAGACTCAATAGGAAGGTAACTAAAGATTTGGTTGTACTTGGAAAGTACAAGTGTTTGCCAAAATCTCCCAATGCGCCCATTTCCATCTTCGAAGGGATGAATAAATTCTAACTCATAGTGAATGATACAAGATTTTATAAGGGGATGAAGTTCTTTTTCAGACTTGGCCCACTTAAAAAGATTATCAACAAGTTCAGGAACCAGGGCTGGCTTTGGAGCGAGATGAGAAACCTGACTTCCTTTTAAAACGCCAACATTGGTAGATCGAAACTTACCACTCGTTTTAATCAACGTTGCCATTAGCTTCTTATGCGCTTTAAGTAAGTCCTTAAGAGAGAAAGCCTTATAGTCTTGAATATCTTCGTATAACTGAACGGCATTTTGTACTTCGATAATTTCTTTTTGAGGACCCAGAACTTTTCGCCCTTCAAGTACGGCAGTAATTTGATCAATATTTAGAGTATTCCCTTCGATGGCCAGAGTCGCTTGGATGGTTTTAATGCGGTTTTGCTTTCTAAGTTTTGGTCCGGGCGAACTAAGCTGAGTTCCTTGGATTTTCCCAAGCTCCTCAGTAATCTGAGCGACTAAATTGATGACTTTATTTGTCGTTTTAAAAGGAGGTTTCATCTCGTGATAGTATCATATGATACTATCAAAACCTAGTCGTGTGAATGCCTTAACCTAGTATAATTGTAAAATATTTAGGGCCATCGACAACCCTCTCTCCTAGGCGTACAAGGGTGCATCTTGGAGTTATTTTATGAAGTTTGGCCTGTTGTTATTCTCGTTGGTTGCTGGCTTTGGCTTAAAAGCTCAGTCGCAAAGCCCTCAGTTGCTGTGTAACTCCAGCGAGTCGAGACTATCACTCACACCTAAAGAGTGCGTCGGTCTGCCAACTATTAACTACGATATCCCTACGCTAAAGCTTCAACTTGAAGATATTCGAAAGATCCTTCAGGGTGCTGAAAGCTCGGGCGGGCGTCTTGCTCCAGGCACTCAAAACAACCCTACCGGCATGGCCAATATCTTGCTGCCGACTCACGAATGCCAGGCGAAGCTTTTGCTCGATGCCGGACTTAGAGTTTCATGGCTTCTCATTAGCGAGTTTGAAATTACGAGGAATGTAGCCGCAGTTATTCCTGAGCACCTTTGGGATTCAGGCCTTGTCCTTGGTAATGATATCAACGGCGACCAATACCCTATGGATGAGCTGCCTCAGTGGGGACTGCAAAATCTCTCGGTAGAAGTTAATGGCAAGGCGCTTACTGTCTGTGCCAATTCAAGCTGTAGCACTAATGAGAACGGGCTTAAAACGACCCTAACTCAGTATCACCAAGCGGCTAAGCTGCAATTCAAAGTCAGCTGCAAAAAGCTATAAGATAAAAGAATCGACCGTGATAACTTGAATCTCTTCTTCTGGAGATTCGCGAATAATTGCACGACACTCTTCAATCGCCTTGATTAATATCTCTTTCACTTTTGGCACATCGGCTTTAGCGATACTGACGACATTCGAGTAATGCAGATCTTCTTTAAAACCACGATCAACTGAGATCACCGATTGGCTGCGCCAATTATAATGGTGACGCCTAACTTGTAGCGAGTCGGCATCAAGGTGAATACGAGTTGTTCCAATCACGTATCGCCCACCCTGCTCTAGCACTAGTCCTGTCTCAACTAGAAAGTGCAGATTTTCGTGCACGCGATCGCGCGATAAACGCAGTCGCTCAACAATCTTATCGACCGTTTGAAATTCAGGGATGGAGGTTAGGATATGGATAGCGGCGTAGGTCCAACTTGAATAGTAAATATGTTGATTCGCCTCAGTCAGTGAGTTCTTAATATCCAGACGATTTTTTAAGCTCTTTCGCTTTTCTAAAACGTCGTTCATTTCTTCTTTGATAAATTCTTGCAGTTCAAATGAGCCAGCCCGCGCATAGTTAATCAGAATACAAAAATAGCGCGACTCCTCTTTAGAGTGACCCCAAAACTTATTAAGTTTCATGGCCTGCTCGAGATTGAAGTGTGGTTCTTTATTGAGCACTTGGGAGATATAGGCGGTTTGCACCCCAAGCGCCTTAGCCATCTGTAGCTTCAGACCGCGCCCTTTGGCCGGCGATGAAATAATTTTATCGTGCAGATATTCTTTATAATCACTGAAATCAAAGACATTATTGTTCATTAACAACTACTTAGACAGTGCAAGTTAAGTATTTTATTAATTATAACCTAAATAATTTATTAAACAAACCTATTGTGGAGCGCAGCACTTGGGTATAACGCACTCACCAAACATTAATCCTTACGGAGGCGCTACTTATGAAAAAACTTATCCTGATTGCAACTGCTCTATTGTCCCTCAGCGTGTCGGCCACAAGCCTTAAAACACAGCTTAATGCCCGCATCCTTAGACATGACTTTGATAACAACTCACCTCTAGCGAGCCTTGAGATTGTTCAATCAGACATCAAGATTGATTTTAGAAACGACAAGATAGTTCTTAACTTCGTGTTGCCATGGACTTGTCCAATCAACGCTCTTTGCGCTTTTGTTATGCCTTATAGACAGTTTGAAGTTGAGTATCTCGAAGTTGAAACAGATGAATGTAATATCACGACTTTCACAGCTGAAAGAGATGACCGTCCAGTTGATGGGGCTTTTGAGAAGATTACTGTTCGCGACTATAGCCGTATGACTTGCCCACACATTATGGTCTACCCATTTGTTAATACTTCAATTGAATTTGAACAGAAATTTTATGACCGTATCAACGGGAGAGAAGTTCAACTTAAGCATCACTTCACAGCAGAAAAACTTAACTAATCGATATAAAGAAATGGTTCCAGCGACTTCGCCGGAACCATTTCCTTATATTTTAATCTTCTTCTTCAAACTCATTTTCAGTTTCTGTCTCGGCCGAAAAGTTTTTCACACTATCGCGAGTTGTAAGCTTTGCCGCCATTTTATCAAGCGACGTTAAAAGCTTATGAGAAGCCGCTTCAAAAGCGCGGTGGATACTATCAGAGTGATGAGTGACAACTACCGGCGAGTGATTTGCAACGCGAGCTTCAAGCGTGCAGCGTTTATCATCGCCAACATTTTTTGAACCGTTCTCGTCGGCCAGGTGAACCTCGATACGAGTGATGGCACCTGAAAAACGTTGAAAAGAATCAAGCAAGCTCGTTTCAATAAACTGGTTAAGCTCTTCGCTTCCTTCGATATTATTGTCAGTTCTAACTTGTATATTCATCTGTACTCCTTATCGTGAATGTCGCCTAAGTTTACAGCATTTTCGCCAAAGACCCTAGCTGCTAATAAAGAAACAGTGCACATGAAAACGGCTAGTTAAATTTATATTAATGCCTAATTCCTTTAACTGTTTGTTTACTAAATCACTTTGTTATCGCTATGATCATGCTAAATGAAAACATCGCTTAAAGTTTTATTCATCGCATTCAGTATGCTTTGCCTATTAGGTCAGCAAAAAAATGTGTTCTCTCTCCAGAACTCACTTGAGATGCACTTTAGCAATTATTCAAAGTTCAACACTGGCCACCACGATAACATTGATGACGAGGTGCACTCTCACCGACACAAACACTCTGAAGACGGAACTGAACACGAACATCACCACGACCACTCGAAGCACCTTCAATCAGACATTAAGATCATTTCCAACTCGTCAGCCATCTCTACAAACTATCAATTAATAGAAAGTAAAAATGGCTTTTATGAGAAAAGCCTCTCTTCAAACGCCCATCCTTTCGCCATCTTCAGACCCCCTATCGCCTAAGCTTTTTTAGAATAAAAATTAAAAATAATTAAGGAGATAAAATGCAACGTTTTATAATTGCACTTACTTCTTTGCTTATCTCAAGTGATTTGTTAGCCCATGGGATAAGCGAAGAGGCCAAGGTTGCCATGATTAATGGCGGGTACTTCAGATATGTTCTCCTAGGTGCAGAGCATATGGTGACGGGATACGATCACCTTCTGTTTCTATTTGGCGTAATCTTCTTTCTAACCAATTTCAAAGACATCGTTAAGTTTATTACCATCTTTACGATTGGCCACAGTATCACGCTGATTGCTGCAACCTTTATGGGTATCACGGCAAACTACTGGCTAATTGATGCGGTCATTGCCTTGAGTGTTTGCTACAAGGGCTTTGATAATAATAATGGCTTTAAAAACTATCTTGGTTTCAAGCAGGCACCGAATTTACTTTGGATGGTATTCATCTTCGGTCTCATTCACGGCTTTGGCCTCTCTACTAGGTTGCAACAGCTTCCTTTGGGAGAAAAAGGCGGTGCGATGCTGATGAGAATCATCTCATTTAATGCCGGAGTTGAACTTGGCCAAATCGCGGCTCTGACTGTCATGCTTGTTATCTTGACCGGCTTTAGAAAATCAGAGCTCTTTAAAAGGTTCTCAAAAGTTGCTAATGATGGGCTCATTCTAGCGGGTTTCATGTTGCTACTCATGCAACTGCATGGTTATTTGCACACATCTAACCCCGATGAGTTTGGATTCAGTGAAGATAATCACTTGCACCATCATTTAAAACAAGAACAAACACACGAAAACTTATAAGGAGAATTTATGAAAAAGATAATTTTACTAGCCACGCTACTAATGACATCAATCTCGTTTGCTGGTCCAGGCAAGGGTCACTCTCATGGACACGGCCATTCTCACAATGCTCAAGAAGTGAGTGAAGCTAAAACAAAAGAAATTGCAAAAAAGCATGTTGAACGCCTAGTTAAAGACAAGAAAATTGATCAATCCTGGTCAAAGGCTGTCTACGATAAAAGTGAGAAAAAGGTATTTGGTGGTAATACAGAATGGGTTGTCACTTATACTAACGATAAAGATACTAAGAATAAGAAGCTTTATATTTTCTTAAAGCTTTCTGGGGAGTTTGTAGCGGCAAACTTTAGCGGTAAGTAAAGTGTGGTTAACAATCGCAAAGCTTGTTGTTGCAGCAAGCCTTATCACTTTTGTATCGTGGTTATCTGGTAAAAAAACGGGACTCGCTGGTTTTTTGACAGCCCTACCACTTACGACTTTGCTTGCACTGGCATTTTCTCAAGTAGAATGGGGCGATTCAAAGCAATCTGTTGAATATGCTAAAAGTGTTTTTGTGGCGATTCCAGTTTCTCTTCTTTTTTTCATCCCATATTTATTGGCTGAAAAATTGAACCTGAACTTCTGGAATTGCTATATTAGCGGTATTGGCTTGCTTGGCGCTGGTTACTTTATTCATAACCATCTGACCAAGATCATTTAATTCATTACTGAGGTGCCTAAAGGGCATCTCAGTATTTAATTTTCAAGACGACTTAAAGATTGATCAATCCACTTATTCAAAACTTCTTTCTCGTGAATCGTTAAAGCGGAATTCCAATGCATCATTTGATAGCGAAGTGGCGGCATTTTATCTTTTCCAACAACTCTAGAAAGCGCCCTAAGATCATCTCGCGGTGAACCGTGTCCAGTAAAAGGAAAGCCCTTCGACATGTCCATTTTCGCCTTCGCTTCGCGCATATCATAGTCTAATAGATGAGATACTCCCGGTATTACTGAGTACCATGGGAGATTATTATTGACGCTGTGACAACTTAGACATTTGTCTTTAAAAAACGGCTCAATTTGGCTTTGATACTCATCATCTATTTGTTCAAGAATTTCAGTCGAAGGGCCTGGGTTAACAATCTCAAAACCATCAGCATCATACTGCTGAGCAGATGAAGTATTCGAAAAGATCAAAGCAAATAAGAATGCAAATGACTTCATTACTTTGCGAGTTTTATGCCTTTAACCACGACCATATTCATATTATTACTTTCAAAAATTTCGCCCTTTACCACAACGTCTTGCTCTGCATACTTGATAAACTGCTTATTGGTTGTTTTTAGGTCAGTGTGCCCAACCCCTGAGATTTGATAAATCTGTTTATCCGCTGTTAGGATTCCAATCGGCAGTCCTTTCTCAGCACACTCCCTAAAGCAGTCCTTATGCGAATCACCTTTACTTTGGTGCTTCACAAAACACGTCAAACCAATTAACTGACCAGAAAGGGTCTCCGTCTTTTTCTGCTCGAGCGATTCATGACCAGCTTTATGCTCATCGCCATGGCCAAATGCTAGAGTTGAAAAGCATAGTGCGATAAACAAACTAAATAGTAATTTCATGGTTGTTCCTTAATTGTGGTGTTTATCCTAACTACGTTTAAGCGATTCATTTTGTGACAAGTTTGCAATATCAAAAGGTTATAAATTAAGTATCGACGCAGCCTTAAGTCCAAGCTCTTTCGCTTCACTATAAGGATAAACTGGAGCTCGCTTGCAACCGGAACTGGAGACTTCGTAGTCGTTTCGGCCAGAAATCAAAAAGCCCTCTAGTTCTGAGGTTTCAAGGTTAAACACAGCACTACCCTTTGAGCTGCCAGCAATGTCTGAACTTACAACAAAGTGAGAATCATCTTCATCTGTGACAAAGGCATCGCCAGCAATCTTTAGTGGAAGCCCATCAGGATGCCCCATCACAACTAGCTCTGTATGCTTTTCAATTCGCAGGTTGGTAGAGATCTTTGCCGGTTTAATGCCTTTAACTTCGCGGTTAAGTTCAATCAAAGCATAGCTCACCGCCGTCTGCGGATTATAAACGCGCTTAATAACCTTCTCGCACTTATAAAAATTATCTTTGTGCCGCTCAAGACTCATCGTAGTCACTTCGTCTTGATGATAGTTGAACATAAAATAAAACAAATCATTCCAACAATAATGTTCCGTAATACAGTGACCAGGCATTAATAAAGTCTTTGCTCCAACTAAAACACCGGAACAATCATTTCGCATGGTCGGTTGGTCAGCAAAACGTTCGTTCTCGCACACCCCACGGGCGCTCAATGGCCTTGTGACAATGGTCCAGTATCTTTGAAAGGTCCAGCCGCGAAGCTCATCTTTATAGATTTGAAAGGCAACAGACTTTGCCAACTCTTTGAGCTTTGGATCGTAAAGTTTATAAAAGTCGACGCGATTATCTTGATCGTAAACCGCGAAGACTTTGAAACTTAGAATAAATGCGAAGATAAATAGTTTCATGAATATATGCTATTTCACAAAACATAGAAACTAAAGCTCTGAAGATCTCGAAGTTCTCATAATCATATTTGCTGGGAAGCGAAACTGAGCACACAAATACTCTTTAAAAGACTTTTCAAAGGGTTGAAGGGCAACTGCCTTGTCCATACATAATAACCAAGCGTCTCTCTCTGCCTCATTGATCACTAAATGTTGATGAGCTTGAGGCATTCCAACAAAAGGATATTTTTGTGCGTACCACTTAGGTCCACCAAGCCAAAGACATAGAAAAAGTGTGAGTTTATCGATCATCACTTCCAAATCATCTTTGTGCATCCGCCTAATAGACTTTGCCTCTGGCTCGGTATCCATAATTTGATAAAAGTCTCGGCACAACCTTTCTATTCCGTCCTTCTCTCCGGCTGCTCTATAAGAGGCATCAAGCTGACCGTAGACTATATTTTCATTTATAGAATTCGACATAAAACTTCACACCATTTTGTGGGCTGACGTGGTGGATAACCTGAGGTTCAACAACTCCAAACTGAGCTGGCGAAAGTTCAAGAGTTTCACCGTCATTGTCATCTATGACATAAGTTAAATGTCCTTCCAAAACAACGATCTTTCCCCAGACCCCTTCGAGGGTTCGGTGTTGTGCCAATAACCCTTTAGGAGTTGTGTCTTTTGTAAAAATATCTGTTCGCTTATAAGCAGCAACGTTAGGCGGTAACGATTTCATTCTCATCCTCACTTTCTTTATCAAGGTTGAAATTATAAAGACCAACCTTTTCTATGACAGCAGCTGTGAAACTCAATGCTCCAACAGCAAAAACAACATCACCAAGAGCTCTAAGCCACTTCAACGTTAAGATAAGATCAGACTGCATGACTTCAGAGCTACGTGCGTACCAAAGACCACTTTCGAGCGAAGCCGAGAATTGAATGAGACCAACAGGAAGCAGACTAAAAAGAATCATGAGCGATAGCCCTCCATTTAATCCCCAAAAAGCGACACTCATAAGTCGATTACTCCACTGTCTTTCTCTATACGATGTTTGAATAATCAGCATAATGAGACCAAGAGATAAAAGTCCATAAACTCCAAAGGTTGCACCGTGAGCGTGAACAGCTGTTGTGTTAAGTCCTTGCATATAATAAAGAGCAATCGGTGGATTGATTAAAAAACCAAATAGTCCGGCTCCAACCAAGTTCCAAAAGGCGACTCCCACAAAGAATGTGATTGGCCATTTGTAGTTCATTGTCCATGAAGTTAATTTTTGTATCTTAAAAGTATGAAAGGCTTCATATCCAATCAGTACTAACGGAACAACTTCTAAAGCAGAAAAACATGCACCAATAGCACTTACCGATGTCGGTGTTCCACTAAAGTAGAGGTGATGAAATGTCCCTGGAATGCCTCCAACCAAGAAGATTGAAGTTGAAAGTAATGATGCCTTGGTGGCCGAGCGAGGTTTAATTAGGCCAAGAGTAACAAAAATAAAGGCCAGAGCAACTGTCGCAAAAACCTCAAAGAAACCTTCAACCCATAGATGGACTACCCACCAACGCCAAAACTCCATAATGCTCAAGTGAGTACGAGCCCCATAGAATAACCCGCCACCATAAAAAAGTCCGATAGCGATTGTCGATGAAGTAAAAAGTAATAGCAGTTGCTTAGAGTCAGTTGCTTGCTTAATAGCTGGAACAATACATCTAAGCATTAGACCGAGCCAAATTCCAAGCCCAACTATTAATAAAATCTGCCAAAAGCGACCAAGATCAACGTATTCGTAACCCTGATGTCCAAACCAAAAACTTAAATCGAGATCAATGAGCTGGTGAATGGCCAACAGCTCCCCAGTTAGGGACCCAAAGACAACCACGAGTAATGCCCCAAATAAGACGTTAACTCCTAGCCTCTGATACTTTGGATCCTTGCCTCCATTAACAATTGGACCTAGAAATAGTCCTGCTGCGAGAAAGGATGTTGCAATCCAAAACAATGCAATTTGAATATGCCATGTTCTAGCGAGAGAATACGGGAGATACTCAGAAAGTGGGAAACCATAAAAATCCTGCCCCTCCACAGTATAGTGAGCCAAAATCCCACCAAGACCTATTTGAACTAGAAAGAGGAGAATAACGACACTCCAGTATTTCCAAAGCGCCTTCATTGAGGGAGTAACTTTAAAGCTTTTAAGTGGATCGTGAGTCGGGAGATTAACAGGCGCTTCGTCATCTTCTTTTTTAAACGAATAATACCAAACCAAAAAGCCGATCGCTGCCAATAGTAAGATAACAGAGAGAATGGACCAGTAAATATTTTCAGCCGTTGGTACGTTATTAATCAGTGGTTCATGAGGCCAATTGTTTGTGTAGGTATGCTTTTCACCAGGTCGATTAGTTGAAGCCGCCCAAGTCGACCAATGAAAGAACGCCATCATTTTTTCTCTGCGCTCTGGTGAGGGTAGAACGTTTTCATGAATAGCGTATTCGATACGAGTTTTTTTGAGTTCAGGGTTATTGCTAAAAAGTTTTAAATAATACTGTTTAGTCAGATCAAAAGCAGCAAGTCGATTATCTGAAATAACAACTTTATCATTAACAACATGAGCGCTTCGATAATCTTCAAGCATCATGTTCTTAATCATCATTTTTTCGTCGGCGTTAGTATCAACAAACGATTTTGAAAATCTAGCGAGAGAAGCAACTTCTTGATAGTGAACAAGCTCACGGTGAAGCCAGTCTGCAGTCCAATCAGGTGCTTGATACGCGCCATGCCCCCAAATTGAGCAAATTTGTTGACCACCTATGGACTGCCAAATGGTCTGGCCTGTTAGGATATCATCCTGAGTATAGAGCACTTGCCCCGACTGCGCTGTTAGTTCAGAAAAAAGAGGCGGTGCTTGTCGATAAATCTCACGTCCAAAAAAACCCAAGATCGTAAATGTAACTGTTAAAACCCCAGCTAATAACCACCAATACTTACGCATACTTGCCCCATCAATTAATATATTTATTTTATATCGATACATTATAAATATATTAATATAGAATTAAATGCAAGGAATTAGTATGCGACTTACAAGTAAAACTGACTTTTGTTTACGCGTTTTGATTTATCTGCAATCCGAGCCAGGTAAAGCCAAGATTCAGGAAATTGCCGATTCTTACGGTATCTCTAAAAATCATTTAAGCGTGGCCGTAAATAAACTCTCAGAGCTCGGATATATTCACTCTACTCCAGGTCCAAAAGGAGGAATTGAGATAAACAATGCACAAGCCAACAATACGGTGGCTCAACTTATAAGGTCGATAGAAGACTTTGATATCGTCGAATGCTTTAATGAAGAATCAAATACCTGTACCCTTAGCCCCCATTGCAAACTCAAGCGCATGCTCACAAAGGCTTCGAGTTCTTTTCTTAGCGAATTAAAGAACTATAAGATCAAAGACTTGGTATAATTCACAAGCTATCTTAATAAATGAATTTGAGCTATAATCGAATCATGTGCCAAAACATAAAAAAACTCAATTCTTCACGTACTAGCGCCTCAGTTTTCTAACTGACTGAAATCTTCCGTTCATTTCAGTCAGAACAATCAACTTAAATATTTTTTTACCAAGGAGTTATCATGATTCATGATGATGTTATCTATATTACAGAGAAAGATTACCTGCGAATTAAGAATGTCTTGAGCTACCACGAAAGTAGCGACTTTGAGAATTTAGAACTCGAACTCGATCGCGCCAATATCATTGCTGATAATGAAGTGACGCGTGAATTAGTTACGATGAATTCAAAAGTGCGTTTTTTGAATTTATCTAACTCAAAAGAGATGGAAATTACAATCGTGTATCCAAGTGATGCCAACTTCAAAGAGGGCAAAGTCTCTGTTTTAGCCTCCCTCGGATCAGCGCTACTTGGCCTAAGAGTTGGACAAGAGATCAACTGGATGTTTCCAGATGGCTCAACCAAAAGGCTTCGGATCTTAGAGGTTCTGTATCAACCTGAGGCGAATGAGGATTGGCACCTTTAGTGCTTAAGAGTCGGCGAGCTGGCTTAAGTAATTAACCAGCTCCACTCTATCTTCTTCAGGGTGAAGGGCTAGCATCTTACCTTTTGCATTATGAGCGTGAACGACGACGGCGTGAGATCCAAGCGGACAAAGGCCTAGACAACTTGTGGTGACGGCCCTAATCGCTCCAGCATGACCCTTTGTGCGAAGGCTTGCTTTAATATAGTTTTTTAAGTTTTCACCAGCATTACCTTCTTGAGTAATGGTGGGATCACAGACACGGTCATGGCAACGGGTGCATACGCCTACAAATGCCTGAGACCAAGTGCACTCAACTTCTTTCATACTTGGCCTCAAGACATAAATCTGTTCTATCGGTGGTGATAAAATCGACTTTTTTGCCGTGATACTTCTGAAGCTTTTTAAGCGAATTAATTGTCCACACCCCTACTTCATTACCAAAAAGATGCGAGATGGCCGTAAAAATCTTAAGATGAGCGGCCACATTCATTCCTCTGGTAAACGAAAAGAAGGGAATGAAAATACTTAGTCGCAAAGATTCAATTTCAGGAACAAGTTTCTTAATCTTTCTAAGGTAGCGCGATTTAAAAGAAATAAAGCGCATACGAGTCACTTCAATGCCACTATTTCTAATGATCTCGCCGGTCAGTTCATTGGGCTTATCCTTAAGCTCTAAGAAAACGAGTGCATTAGTATTTGCCATGATGGCCATGGCCTCTTCTAGAGTTGAAATCTCTTGCCCATCATTCAGTCTGCAGTTTTGAAGGTCTTCAAAGAGTTGATCGCGAATCGGTGTCTCTAGGTCACACCCAGGAAGCTCCATAGCGACGCGCTTTAGTTTTTTATCGTGGACTAAAACCGGAATACCATCAAGTGTGTGACGGATATCGAACTCGACACCGTCGGCGCCAAGTTCAAGCGCTTGCTCGATAGATTGTTGTGAGTTTTCGATCACGCCACCAAAGGTATCACCGCGATGAGCGATGCATTCCGCAGCATGAAGTCCTGTCGATAAGGCAAATAAGAGGATGAATTTCATGGAAGTTTCTAACACGGCCCGTTCAAGATGAAAATCACCTAAGCACTGAACTTTCCGTGGCAAGCCTTGAGTGCTTCCATGGCCTTTTGATAGTGCCCCTTATTGTAACGATTGAGCATGACCCTCATGATTTCAAGGGTATTGGGCTCTTCCTCACAATCTAAGAGCGCATGAACATAGTGCTCAGCGATCCTAAAGACGATGGCCAAGGGAGTAATTCGATTGTCGAGGTGATCTTCGGGAAATCCTACTCCTCCAGGCATGCCGTGGTGTTGCTGAATGACGTTTTCGACCCCGAAAGGAACACCCGGGTGATCGCGCAAAATTTCACAGGCCTTAAGCGCATGGCGCTCGACTCGCTGTCGCTCTTCCTTATCAAGTCCTGCCTCTTCTAATTCAGCAGCACTTTGAATGCGCGATAAGCGATCTTCTGGAATGCAGATATCGTGGAAGAATGAAGTGAAGGCAAGTTTTGTCACCTGATCCTTGTTACCCCAATCAACTTTCTCGATCATGGCGCTTGAGACGACACAAGTCATTAGGCAATGTTTCCAGGCAATGGAATTTTGATCTCTGGCCAAAATTTCCATCAGCACATCTAGCTTAGGTGAATTTTTAACCACTTTTTCCATCGCCGTAATTGTAGCGCGCGCTAGATTTATACTTTTTTCACTGATTCCATTTTTACTTAACATCAACGCCACTGAGTCAAAGGCTTCCCCGGCAATGGTGGCCAATTTTTTGGGATCTTTTTCAGTAAGCAGAAGAGTCTGAAGATGTCCGCTAATACCTGTGGCGAAAGCTAATCGATCAAGGCTTTTCGTGTAGATGGTTTCTTCACCGGCAGTGAGTAGACTTTGCAGTTTGGCATTATCGAGTGCGTCTCCGCGGCTACCAAGTAACACGCGCTCTCCCTCCTCATCGTGATAAAAGTCGACAGGATAATTTTCAAGTCCAAATAAAACAATAAGGTTAAACGGATAGTACTCTGGCATATCAAGATCTACCATACTGGCAGCACTCACTTCCATCAGCTTGCCTGCCGTCTTGATCACGCTTTGCCACTCAGTTCGATCAATCTGCTCGACTTGTCCAGCAAGCTTAGCATTCTCGCCAAGCAAGATCATGGGAATGCCGAGTTTTTGCGAATTAACGTAATAGAAGATCTTAAGCATGGTGTACTCATCACCTGCCATGTTTTCACTGATGATCAAATTGGGAAGTTCAATGTCGCGCTTAAGATAATCGACCAAGTCATCGGCATCATTTTTAAAGATGACTTCGCTACCAGTATACAGCTCGAGATTTTGAGATAATAGGCTCTTTAGAGTGGAGTCACTCTCCACTAAAACAATTCTACGAGGTAATTTTAAATCCTTAGCCATACTTAAGTCTAACCTTCCAAGCAAGCTTACGGCATTACGGCGACTTAAGGTCTTCGACAGGTCACGACAATTGCCAATGTTCTATGACAGTAAATGAGAACTTATTTGTAAACAATTTGATCAACGTCCAACTTCTAATCATCAAACCAGTCGTAAGAACCCATTTTTACAAGAATCTAATCGGCATATATCTTGCTCTCTACTTCTCTATAAAAATTAAACGGGAAGAAATATGAAAAACATCATCGGTCTGTTCATTGCGATTCTTTTATTTACTCCAGTCCTTAAGGCCGAGGATGATTGCATTAGTTGTGCAAACACTCTTCAAGTCATCGACAGGGGTCTTGAACAGAATATCAATGCTCTTAACCAAGTCTCTGAGGCGAATAAAGTTCGCGTTGATCTTATAGAAGCCAAGATCTCCTACGGAATGCTTGGCATAGGTGCCGGTCGTGCAAAGATCTATCTCACCGTGAGCGATGGAAAGCTTGTCGATCTCAATATCGACGCCAGAGTTGGCGTGCTTGGAATCAATTCAGATATTAGTCAGAAAGTTACCATCGATCGACTTAAGCGCGGTCAGCCACTAGAGTTTTTTATGGATGGTGCTGCTCAACCCACACTTAGAGTTCGTCCAGGGCAAGGCTTTAACGAAGCTGGTGGAGTTGCTACTGTAGAGATTTGGAACGGCCGAAGCTATGACAAAGAAACAATTAATATCAGTAAGAATTTAGGCAACCAGTACAAAATTTACCATGGCAACGTAGCTAGAACGAACGAAGTTACAGGGCTTTCAATCAATGTGCGCGGCATGAGTGTTTCAAGCATGTATGTCGGTGGATATAAAATAGAAACGCGCTAATGATGTCAAAGAACAGATTTACCGTAAGAAAATAGACTCAGGACGAGTCTTTTTTTTTGTAAAAAGATTAGACGGCCCCGGAAACCATAGACAGTCACAACTTGTAACCCCCTAGTTTCAGGACTGATTTAATGGCACAGGAGTTGCTTTATTAATAGATGTAAAACCTTTGGGAGAAAACAATGAAAACCCTATTTGCTCTATTTTTAAGTATGCTGACATTAAACGCTTTCGCCGCCATCAGCGCATCGAATGCAAAGCTCGTATGTCACACACCAAGACTAGATAAAGCCTTCGTCGTTGGAGCAACACAAGTGACTTTCTTAGATGAAACACTTCCAGCTCCCGAGCGCCAATTGGCTTCAATCGATGGTATTAGAACTAAGATCTCTGGAAACGGCTTTACTAAAATTGTAAACTTCGAAGGTCAACGCCACACGATCCATGTGGCCAATGTTGCTAGCCCATCACAAGTTGAAGATTATTTAGTGATTCGCTCTAGAGAGGGTCATGAACTGACTTATCCTCTTGATTGCTCAGCTGTAAACTAACGACCAAATTTAAAATTCTGAATTTCATCAGCGCCATCTTGCCTAGCAGGTGGCGTTTTTAGGTTTTCACAACCTCTAATCCTTTCATTTTTTTCGCCACTTAAAACAATCACCTGAGGAGCGATAGCGTCGTTTGAAAGTACTCTATTCTTTTTGGAATTATAGAACGCAAATGAGACTTGATACTCTCCTTCAACACTCTCACCGAGGTTGATGATATTGCGTTGAAAGTCGAGACGCTCTACTTTATTTTGAAACGAATACTCCTGCATCTTGGAAACCACGATCATTGGATTGCCTGTTGCGATCTCTCGTATCTCAGCCTTGCCAAGAAGACGTCTGTGCTCGAGTCCAGGGCACTCAAGATTTCGAAGCCTGGTAGAGATCGAGGCGGCGGCGTAATACAGATCGAGATAGCCCATCTCAGCGCTACTGACACCCATAACACCAGAGCGCCCGGAGCGCTTAAAAAGCGGCATATAGTACGAAGCGAGACGTTGCCTGCGCCCCAGACCTGAAACTTGAATTGAAACCAGCCAAGAGTCGACATCAAATTTTTCGCCCAAGAGTTCAATATCCTCTTCTTTGAGTGCTGGAAACTCGACCTTCACCCGCGCTCCCATACTCAGCATTTGCTTGCGATATGGACCGACTCTCCAAGGAGTAACGCTCACGGAAGTTGCCCCACCACTTTTCCAAGCAACACTGGCGCCTTGACCATCGACCTTAACCTCGGCGTAGTCGCGACAACTCGTTGCCAAGACTAAAAGGATAAATAAACTTGTTAGCTTTATCATTCCACCACCAGAAATTGTCCGCCACTGACGCTGAGTTCACTTCCGTTTCGAACGATACAGCATTGATACGGCTTTAAATGAGAAGTCGATCCCTCACTCTCTAGTTTCAATGAATTATTTAAAGAAATAACGGAACCAACTCTTCTATCGACACCGATCTTCTTGTCGCAATTTGAAGCGTAAAAAGAAAGTTTAAACTGAGGATGTTCTAAGACTTCAGTCTCGCCAGATTCAAAAATATTTTTCATCTGAAAAACACTTGGATCATTTCCGGCGGGAGAGAAATTAAGCACGGCTTTGGCTTGTTCAACGTGCAACTCGCGAGAGTTGCCTTTATCATCAACACGATTCCAATCCCATACTCTATAGGTCACGCCAGAGCTTTGTTGAATTTCAGCAAGAGTAATTCCTGCTCCAATGGCATGCACTGTTCCGGCCGGAACATAAAAGAAGTCTCCCCTTTTAACTTCATGGAACTGAAGATACTTGGTGAGGTCGGAGCCATTATCCACATCGGTAAAAAAATCATCCTCAGTTACATTTGGCTTAAAACCCAAGTAGATCCCGGCGCCTTGATCAGCTTCTAGGATTAACCAGCACTCGGTTTTGCCCAGACTGTTTTCGTGGCGAGCAGCATACTTATCGTGAGGATGAACTTGCACAGATAATGGCTTGGTTGTGTCGATAAACTTAACAAGATACGGCAGCTCTTCATCTGAAAAGCGGCTAAGCGGAACTTGATCTTCATCTGTACTTAAGCCCTCTTCTAAGCGCGAGACTTCCCAAGTCTCACCCAGTAGCTTTGAAGCTGAATCAGG
>PBCC01000040.1 GCA_002716825.1 Halobacteriovorax sp.
AATATTGCGGACATTCTCAAACATAGGACGAATATAGAGCATGGCCTGATTCGCGGCCGTCTCCCAAGACTCTTTAAACTTCTCGGGTAAATACTCACTAGCAAGAACCGCTTGTATATTACTGTCGCCGTAGGTTGCCGGGTTTAGAGTGAGTCGATGAGATGCCTTAGAGCTCTCTCCGATTAAATGCATTCTGGCGATCAGTCGACCAAGCTTCTCCCATTCTTCTTTGGGGAGGTCGTAGGGTGTTCGACCAGCTCGCTTTTCATAAACACAAAAAAGAAGATCTTTGTCTGGTGTAGGCCAGAGTGTTTCATTATCTTTTTTGAGTGGTGCAATGACATTGAGATCACTGGCATAAAGTTGGTGTAAAAAAGAGTGCTCGTCTTGGATTTGCTGTCTACTCCATCTGCCGGGACGATAAAATTTGGCGACAAGGAGTTTGGGGTGGGCCGGAGCAAGTTCAGGATCTGGCCACATACTTTGTGGCATACCATCTTCAATTTCAATTTCGTAAACTCGATTTTCCATCGAATTTAGCTGGAGCATCCTTCCGGTACAGCGTACTCCTATTGTTTCGACTGCATCCATGACTTGGTTGGGCTGCAAATCGATAAACGATTTCATGGCATGATCGCCCCAGGCATTTGTCGCGTCGCTCACTTGGACTCCAATATTTATTGATTGTGAGGACTTTAGCACCTAAAACTTGTTCATTCATGACTTGGGACAGTACAATAAGAGCTGGAGTTATCATGAAAATTGCATTTTTAAGCTGTAATGATTTAGATGGTTTTGTTGTCGATGATCATCATTTACAGGAGGTCTTTGAAGCAAGAGGGGATCAAGTCTCTGTTGTTTCATGGAACGCTGAGTGTGATTGGTCGCAATATGATGCCGTGCTGATTAGAACAACATGGGACTACAGTACCAACTTGCATACATTTCTAGAAACTCTAAAGAAAATCTCTCAGTCTGGTCCAAGGCTTTTAAACTCCTATGAACTTGTGGAGTGGAATGCTAGAAAAAGCTACTTACAACAACTCCAAGACGCTGATGTTCCAACCATTCCAACGCTCTTTCATAAAGGTGTGACCAAAGGCTTTTTGGCCGATGCCTTTGAAGTTTTCGAATCGGAAACTTTAGTCGTTAAACCTCTCGTTGGGGCCGGTAGCTCGCGCACCTTTGTTGTGACCAAGAACATTGAGACTGACGAGCTTACAAATATTCAAGATGAGATCGCGGGCGATGAGGTGATGGTTCAGCCATTTATTCGCGAGATAACTTCTCAAGGCGAAGTTTCACTTCACTTTTTCAATGGTGAGCTCTCTCACATTATTCGCAAAACTCCTAAAGAAGGGGACTTTCGTGTCCAAGAAGAATTTGGTGGCTTAATTGAGTTGATTCAGCCTCCAGAGACAACAATTGAGATTGCGAAGAAAACTTTAGCCTGTCTCAGTGAAGTGCCACTTTATGCACGAGTTGATTTAGTGACTGACGGACAAAAGTGGAGCTTGCTTGAAATTGAACTTATCGAGCCGGCCCTATACTTTCGAATGGATAGCAACTCGGCTAGTCGTTTTGTAAAAGCGTTTGATCAATATCTTTTAAAGTAAAGTCTTTAGGACTTAGCCACGTTCGTTTGACATCGGAGCGATCGACTTTCCAACTAGACCAATTCGGTTTTAATTTTTGGTTGAGCTCAATCTGAACGTTAAGATTATGAACTAGGTGATTAATTTCACCAAGATCCCAAAAATCATCGCCATGATCACTTTTGTTTGTTTGTAAAAGATGAGTTGTGAGTGAAAAAACTAATCCACTCAAAGGTGGAAGGTTTAAGCCTAGGGTACTTAGAACTCCTTGCAGTCTGGAGAGTACGCTCTTTCCTCCTACGGAGTGCATAGTCACAATTACCGCAGCAGGTTTTCCAAGCCATCTGGATGAAGTTTCCCACTCAGTGGTCTGCTCGAGAAAACTCTGCAGCGGAGATCCCCAGCTATCCCAATAAGTTCCTGTTAGAAATATGAAGCCCTCGGCCCAAGAAGTCAGCTTGTGCCATTCGTCCATATTTCTACTGTCTTTAAGAACGAGTGTTTTATATTCACAATGTTTAGCCAGTTCACTTGTAATCTTCTGTGCGATCAAGGCTGACTGACCAGCATCACCATTATATGAACCATTGATAATCAGGATCTTTTTCTTTTGCATGCTAAGACCTATATCCGTAAAGGAGAATTTCGCGGTGGTGAGATGGGAGCTGTTTGTAGAGAGTCTTGAGTCCAAGTTTTCTGAGAGCTCGTTTATGAGACTCTAAAGTCGAAATCAATTTCGGTGCGGGAAGTTTGATCGTTAAAAAAACTTCTTTCAAAACGTCCCCTGACCAACTCGCAACACGTATCGCCTCAGCAACTGACATACTGGCAGGAAGATTCGTGTCGACAGCAATGAGAGAGAATTTTTTTGCTAAGTCTCTAGGCTGAACATCTTGGACAGGCTTTTTTAAATGAGTGAAACCCTGGTCGGTTTTAAAGAGTGGATCCATTTCCCCTGGATCGAGGCCTACGAGTTCAAGACCTTGTTGTCTTAGAAAATATGAGGCGCCACCAGGAGAACTTCCAATTTCAAGGGCATGACCTGATCTGGCTTTTGGAAATAATGAGAATGCTTGAGCAATCTTTAACCAAGCTCTTGAAGGAGCTAGGGGGGGAAGCTCAATGGTAGCTAGCTTGGTAAGCTTTTCAAATTCTGGACACAAGCCCTGCCAAATTTGATCTTTTTTATCGCGGTAAGAAAACTCGCCATGATGGGAGAAAATGAGTTCTTTATTTTCAACCCAAACTGTAGCTGTTGTTGATAACTCGTTTCGGCTGGCGTCTTCACCCATGGCCAAGGCCATAAACGGCGGCTTTTCTTTAAGGGCTTTATAGGCGACGTCATCGGCCTTAAAAGTTGAAAAGCCTGGGGCCAAGAAGCTTGGATTAAGTGTGCCCGGGTAAGTGGCAAGCTGGGCTTTTAATAGGTCTAGATTCCCAGGTATATGAAGGAAAAAAATAGCTTTCATTAAAGATTTAAAGATTCTTTATATTTTTTAAAAAGTCTCTCTACTTCATCGTGAGGAATACCTGGGCACAAGCGGTCTTGGATACCAACCATATCGGTTCCAGCGAATAGGCTATTGAGAATAGCTTCTTCGGTCGCTTCCATAGTGGCCTTATAAATTGGATTTAGACCTTTGTCGTAAAGCACGTCCATCTTATGGACTCGCTTTTTGTCATGGCGATGAAAGTGATTGGCCGTAGAGAAAGCTAAAACGATTTCTCCGGAACCGTGAGCAGCATAGCTACCCACGCGTCCAATACCAAGGGCCGCGCGCTTTGCTAGGCGGTTAAGTTGATTGCCAAGCATCGGCGCATCCGTTGCAACCACCACAATAATGCTTCCATAAGTGTGGCGTCTTTTTGGAATATCTTTAAACTGAGGTGCTAGCATCTGACCTAGTGGTGCACCATCAACTCTAAGATCCTCAATCTCTCCAAAATTACTCATGACCAAAACGCCAATGGTATATCCACCTTCTTCGGCCGGAAGCTTTCTAGAACTAGTACCGATGCCGCCTTTGAAATCACAGCAGGTCATACCTGTTCCGCCGCCGACACTGCCTTCTTCAACAGGACCGGACTTAGCACTCTCTAAGGCTTCAAAGACGTGTTCGACTTGCACGTGTTGGCCGGCAATGTCGTTAAGCCATGAATCGTCACATTCGCCAACTAGTGGAATAACAACGTCGTGGATGCGACCGATTTGCGGATGTTTTTGTGTTAAATACTGGACGCAGCCATCTGAGACAGTTCCCACAGATAAAGTATTTGTGAGTAAGATTGGTGTTTCAATTAAACCCCATTCTTGAACTTGAATCATGCCAGACATTTCGCCCGCACCGTTTAGGATGAAAGATCCGCCACAAATTCTCTCGTCATAAATATTATGGTGCAGTGGCCAGATTGCCGTTACACCTGTTCTGGCTGGGCCATCACCAGTCTTATGAACGGGGCCATCACCATCAATGATTGTGCTATGACCTACCAAAACACCTTTGACGTCTGTGATAGAGTTCCAGCGGCCAGGTTTATATTGACCGATATTAATCCCTAAGTCTCTGGCGCGCTTACGAGCAGGCTTCTTTGAAGTTGGCACGTGGAACCTTTTTTTAAGTATTGAGAAGTTTGGTCTTTAGCTTGTAACGCTTAATTGCGGGAGCAAGAATTCGACCAACAAGTTGTTGATAGTTTACACCAGCACCATTTGCGATAATACATAAATCTGACCACTCTGGAGTTAGTCCCGGAAGAGGATTGCACTCAATAAAATTCACTCTGCCAAGTCCGTCGAGTCTAAAGTCCATACGGGCTACATCGCGACAGCCAAGCGCTTTGAAGCATTTCTTAGCTGCACTTTCTAGTTCACGCTTTAGTTTCTCATCGACTTCGGCCGGTGCCACGTAGGTTACTTCGTCATTGGTGTCTTGCTTGTGGGCAAAAGTATAGATTGGAGTCGGATTACTTTTATCGTTAAAAACAATTTCCATTGGAGGGAGAACTTCGGGCTTCTTCTCGCCAAGAAGCCCAACCGTGAACTCTCGTCCTGTCAGAAACTCTTCAACGAGTGCGCCTTGTTTATAACGTTCAGTAATAGAGGCCACGACTTCCTTGAGTTCTTGTGCATTCTTAACCACAGAGTTTGGAAGAACGCCTTTTGAGCTGCCTTCGGCCACGGGCTTGACCATCATAGGATAGATCATATCTGTTGGGATTTTATCTTTTGGCGAGGTGAGAGTGACGAACTTTGGAGTCTTAACTCCGGCTTCTGTCACAATACGCTTGGCCATGGCTTTATCAAGTGTGATCGCCAAAGTTGACGGGTCACTACCGGTATAAGGAATATCCATAAGGTCTAAAGTTGCAGGAACTTGGCTTTCTCTAAAGCGACCGCGAACACCTTCGGAAATATTAAAAACCACATCAACTTGAGCTTCAATAAGGTGCTGTGCAAAGTTAGGCGTTGCTTCGAGATCGACCACATCGTGACCAAAAGATTTGATAGCCCCACGAATCGCATCTAAAGTCGCTGGCCCATCAAACTCAGCTTCATTATCAGTCTCTGGGTTGCTGGCATCTGGTTTAATTCGCTTTTGATTAAATGCAAATCCAACTCGAAGCTTAGAGGAGTTTCGCTTTTTCTTTGGATTGCTTGTGAGGTTGAACCTGGTCATGGCACTTTTAATAACAGAGTCAATCACCTCGAGTTCACTTTTAAGGCCGGCACGAATTGCTGCTTCGTAAAGTCCTGCACCTTTTTCGAGTGAAGGGAGGGCGTTGATTTCGATGAAATATGGGGTCCCGTCATCAGTGACTCTAAAGTCAATTCGGGCTAAATCTTTGATTCCGATTTTATCGACAATTCGTTTGCCATAATCTTGAATGAGTTTCTTAGTCTGATCAGAGATTTGAGCAGGACAACGAACATTAACTTGATCGGCCAATTCATTTTTTAATGTGTAATCATAAATTTGATACTTTCTTTTCTTTACGACGTCGCCATCAAAAACATATTCGAGCGGCTCCATGATTCCATTGTTAGCTCGCCCTGCTAGGAAAGGAACAGTGATATCTTTTCCAATGATAAACTCTTCAACCAAGATGCCATCGGGATACTTCTTAAGTAGAGGTCCAATTCTGGTACTAAGCTCACTCGCATTTTCGACAACAGAGTCGGGAGTAATGCCCTTTGAGCTACCTTCGGCATTTGGCTTTAGCATAAGTGGAAAACGAAGATCGTGATCTTTGAGCTCACTCTCTTTTTGTACTAAGACAGATTTTGGTGTTGGAACATTGACCTGCGAAATAGCTAACTTGGTTAAGTTTTTATCAAGCGTAAGAGCACAAGTGAATGGGTCACTACCTGTGTATGGAATATCAAGTTGTGTTAAAATTGATGGATACAAAGATTCACGAAAGCGTCCCTTTTCTCCTTCGGCCGTATTAAAAACAAGATCGGGAGTAAAAGCTTCAAGCGCATGAATAACTTTTGTAATTGAGCCTGTTACATCAACTGGTAAAACTTCATGACCTAGTTCACGCATGATATCTGTTAGAAATTCTACTGTTTCTAGCGTATCAAACTCGGCCTGTTCTTCTGTGTCGTTTTGCTTGAGGTTGTGGACGAATGCAATTTTCAATTTGAGCCCCCGGGGCTGAATGTGAATTAAAACATCACAATACGGCCTCTTACCCAAAGGGCTCAATAATTATTTAAAAAATTTGGTTAATCCTTAGGTCCGTGCCAAACAACCGAATACAGGTCGTGTCTGCGGTTTTTCAGGTTTTGCACTGTTCCAGAATTTCGAGCTTCAACCAAGTTGTCTAGTCGGAGATCAGCAAATGCCACTGTTTCAACGTTAGGAGTTGTGTCAGCAGCAATTCCGTCTCTGGCGAATGGGAAATCACATGGCGTTAAAATACAAGATTGAGAGTAGTGGATATCGATGTTTTGAACGTTGGGAAGATTTCCAACTGATCCAGACATAACGACGTAAATTTGGTTTTCAATCGTTCTCGCGTGAGAGCAATAGCGTACGCGCCAATAGCCCTGTCTTTCATCAGTAAGAAACGGCACGAATAACATCTTAATGCCCTGATTAACCAAGTGACGTGTTAGCTCAGGGAACTCTGAATCGTAACAAATAAGGACACCGATTGGGCCGCAGTCAGTTTCAATGGCCGAAAGCTTATTGCCACCTTCAATATTCCACCAGTACTTCTCATTAGGAGTTGGATGAATCTTAGGCTGGGCGTGAATCGTACCATCACGAAGAAATACGTAAGCAATATTTTGTATCGAACCCTCGTGTCGAGTGGGGTGGGAGCCGGCGATGATATTAACGTTATACTTCATGGCCATGTCTCTAAAGAAAACTTTGAGTGGCTCTGTGTATTCGGTCATACGCTCAATAGCAACGTGTGGTGGAACGGGTTCGTTATCAATGGATAAAAGCTGAAGTGTAAACAGTTCTGGAAAGAGAACGAAGTCACATTTGTAATCAGAGACAACATCGACATAGTACTCGACAATTTTTTTAAATTCTTCGAAGCTACTAATTCTGCGCTGTCCATATTGAACCGTTGCCACTCGAACGCTCGTGATATGTCCGTCAGTGCTTCTATTTTTTTTGCCTTTAACTCGCTTGCCTTCAATGGCTTGCTCATCTTGGAATTCAGGATTTTTCCAAACCAAGTGAGCTGCATATCCCATCGAAGCTTCGTCTAATGGCAGGTAGTTCTTAATTAGTCCGATGACTTCAAAGCCGTTTCGAAGTTGAAAACCAAGGACTGGGTCTTTGATCTTTTTATTCTTAACGAGTTCGATATAATTTTCAGGAGTACCAACATCTTTGAGACGCTTTTTGAGATTAGGCAGGCGACCAGCAAAAACGATACCGCGAAGGCGTAGATACTTTGATAAATTTTTTCTGGCGTCGTAGAAACGCTGACCGATTCTGTAGCCGCGAATTTCTTGATCGACGCAAACTTCGTAGCCATAGAGCCAGTCGCCATCGGCTTCGTGAGTTGTGCCGTAACCACCACCAGTAATTTCTTTCCAAGTGTGATTTTTTAAAGCTTTTTCACCAGGCACTCGAATGGCAGCACTATAACCAACAATTTTCTCGCCGAGTTGAGCGACGAAATGGCCTTGTGGATAATGATTGATCTGACCTCGCAACATATCCAGTGGATAGGGTGGCATACCGGAGTAGACTTTCTCCGTCAGATCGAGGATGGCCTTAACGTCGGCCGTAGTTGCGTTACGAATAATCAATTTTTCTTGTTTCATTTGTTTCATGCGCAAACTGTAACACCAATAAATCTTTACGGAAATTAGGTTTTCGCAACAAAAGTGAGGTGCTATGATGCATCTATGCAAAAAACATCCGGTCAGCTGCAAAGAGTTCTTGGCGTAAAAGACGCTGTGATCATGGGTCTTGGTTCTATTATGGGAACTGGGGCATTCGTCTCGCTCGGGATAGCGGCAGGCGTCTCTGGCGAGTTCTTTTTCTTATCGCTCTTTCTTGCAGCCTTTTTGGCAACTCTCAATGGTTTATCAACTGCCCAGCTTGCGTCTAAGTACCCTGTAAGCGGTGGTGCTTATGAGTACGCTCGGGGTGAGATTTCTCCTTTTGTCGGTTTTTTGGCCGGCTGGTTATTCTTAGTGGCCAAGTCAGCCTCAGCTTCAACCGCTGCCATGGGAGCAGTTGCTGCCGTTTCATCAATTTTCGGATTGGGGTTAAGCCCCGGTCAACTCAGTCTTTATTCAGCCTTAGTGGTTTTGGTTGTAGGTCTTTTTGTTTGTCTTGGTTTAAAGCGAACGCGTATGGCCAACAGAGTTTTAGTTAGCTTTGTCCTTTTCGCCTTTATCGCTTTTGGTATTGTTTGTCTTTACAACGGGCCAGTTCATTTCACTCCAAGCAGTACAATCTCATCCCCCGGTATGAAAGAAGTTTTCTACGGAGCTGCTCTTCTCTTTGTGTCCTTTACCGGATACGGCAGAGTTGCAACTTTGGGCGAAGAAGTGATTAACCCCAAAAGAACAATTCCAATCGCCGTAGTAATGAGCTTAGTTGTGGCTTTTGGAATTTATTTTTGGATCTCTCTTTGTTCGATCACTGTTGTTGGTGAAGCGGGTTTTGGAGAGTTGGCCTTAAAGACTTATGCACCTCTTCAGGGGATAGCCCGCTTGATGGGTTATGATTGGCTTCGAGTCGTTTTAGTTGCAGCGGCCCTTAGCGCTATGCTTGGAGTATTGCTTAATTTAATTTTAGGTTTATCGCGAGTTTCCCTTGCTATGGCCCGACATCAAGACCTACCAAGCTTTTTCAACTTCGTGTCTTTTAAAGGCGAGCCGGTTCGTTCAACTCTTCTCGTCACTTTAGTCATCATGTTTTTTTGCTTAACAGAAAAACTTGAAAAAACGTGGGAACTCTCTGCTCTTACTGTTCTGCTTTATTATTCAATTACTAATATCTCGGCGCTTAAGCTCAAAACAAAAGAGCGCTTCATGTCCAGCTATTACTCGGCCATGGGATTAATTGGATGTTTGGGATTGGCGTTCTTTGTGGATTCTCAAAGCCTACTCAAAGGTGCTGCCGTGCTTTTACTTGGCAGTCTCTACTACTATATTAGACAAAAGCAAAAAAGTTGCTGTGATTCAATCACCTGACTCTCTCAAGCTTAGTTCAGGATCTTCTTGTTTTAAGTGATAGGGGATGTGGATGAAAATGATTTTTACTTTTGGAAAACGAAGAAGACTTTTAAAGTAGAGTGCGTTACACACGTAGCTTCCGGCCGAAAGCGACCAACTCCATTTCCCTGCAATGCCATCAATCAGGTTTGTTTCGACATTTGTCTCCAAAGCGAGTGGGGCTCCAGTAGCAATTGCTTGATGAACTGGTTTAATCCCATCGTTATCGGCTTGAAGGGGAGAATGCGCTAAATTATGTGCGTAGCGCTCAATAGTAATCTCGCTTCTTGAGGCTGCTACGCCAACTTGAATGATGAAGTCTAAGTCATCTGGTAGGGAGGCATCACACCTGTCAAAGCTTACAGGCAAATTGAGATAGGGAAGCCCAAGTGACTCGACAACTTTTTTAGAAGTGTTATCGCTGACTCCATCAAAGTTTTCAAAGCATGTGATGAGTCCCTTCATGAAGACCTCATCCAGCCGGTTAAGCTATAGCGCTCAACTTTAGTCGGCAGGACTTGATGCGGAAACTCAGCAGAAGAAAAACAAACAAAGGTTCCCCAATTGGGAAGAACAGTAGCAATTTTGTTTTGCTTAAGATCTTCTATTTCTAACTGACCACCTTGTTCAGGTGAATAGTCTTTATTCAAGTAGAGAGTCGTGGTCAAAATGCGGTGAGGTGTATCGCGGTGGCGATCGAGATGTTTTTTATAAAATGTATTGGAGGGGTAAATGGCAAAGTGAGCTTCGTACTCACTGGCGCCAAGAAAAACATTCTGGTTGAGTGCCAATCGAAACTCGTCGACTTGGGCAAGATAGGCTTTTGTCGCTGGAAAATCCCCAATCTCACTAAGCCAGCGAATCCAGTCACCGCGAACTTCAGGGATGCGCTTTTTCTTGCTACCTTTACCAATCTTGGCCGGCTCAAAGGCGTCTGAGTCACGAAGCGATAAAAGTGTGCTTCTTAAGTCTTCTAAAAGTTCAGGTTCGAAAAAATCATTGCTCGAGTACCAACCGTACTCGCTTAAGTGCTCGATCGCTGCAATGAATCTTTGATCCAATTAAACCTCAAGGGCTATATCTTTTGTTTCAATTCCTAAATGCAAAACTCTTGTACCGGCTTCACAAACAGGGTTAACGTTTCTGCCAATCACATAGCCCGCTTCTGGGGCAATGATCCTGTCAGTAATCGTGCCATGCATATCATAAACCACGCCAATGACCTCATCTTTTTCAACACGGTCTGTAAGCTGTGGGAAGACTTGAATCACACCACCATTATAAGCATAGACCCAATAGCTCTTTTCACAGACGGTGACAGAGTTTTGCTCAATCTTGTGCTTTCCTGGCATCATCTTAAGATACTTCATGAGGTTTTGAATTCCCTCATAAGTTTGGTCAATGAGGTCGGGTTGAAAGCTATGAGGGTTGCCAATTTCAATCGTAATACAGTGGATGCCTTGACCGTTGGCCCAAGCTCGTAGAGTTCCCTGCTCGTCATATTTATTCACGATGATTTGTGAGTTTTGCAATAGCGCCATTCGTCTGGTGATTGGATTATCGAGATCGGCGCGAACATAGAGCGAGTTAATTCGACCAAAACTGGCCGTGTGAAGATCACAAAGATAATCAAATTTATTAATGATTCGATTCACTAGGTTGTGACAATACATCTCAGAGGAGGTGCCAAACTCTTTGCCGGGAAAAAGTCGATTTAAATCTTTTTTATCCGTGAACTCGCGTTGCTTGGCCAAAAAACCTGGAACATTGACCACTGGAACAGCGATCAGGGTTCCCTTAAGTTTTGTCAGGTCTAGATTATTAAAGAGCTTAAAAATAGTAGGCAAACCATTGAGTTCATTTCCGTGCAAAGCAGCAGTAATGCCAAGGACAGGACCGTCTTCGACTCCCTTGGCCACAAGAACAGGTACTCGCCAGTTCACGCCCATAGGGTTTTTCTGAATATCAATATTGATTCTGTGAACTTCGCCAGAACGTAAACGCTTGATATTGAGAGACTCAAAGCTTTTAAGGTGGATTTTCTGCGCCAGAGCCGTATTGTCGACAGGAATGGTCGTTTCTTTGCGGCGAGATGATTTCTTAGCCCCTGCTTTTTTAGAGACCTTTGTCTTAGCCATTGCCTTACCCTCAGATTATGATTGGATAATTATTACCTAAGTTTGGATGGTTTGAAACGTGAAAGTCGCAATTCTTACAATCTTGCCGGATACTTTTTCTGTAAAGTCTTTAAGCGAAGAAGCGCGAAAGCGTGGGCATGAAGTTAAGGTCATTAATTATCTCAAATGTTCGATGCATGTGCGGGCCGATCAATCGACGCTTATCTACGAGGGCGAATCTCTTAAAGGTATTGATGCCGTCATTGCCAGGATTAGTTCTGGTTATACATTCATTGGCTGTTCCGTTGTCAGGCAATTTGAGGCCATGGGTGTTTATTGTGTGAATGGCTCTCTTGGTATTGCGCGCTCGAAAGATAAACTTAGAAGCTTGCAGATCATGGCGCGTAAGGGAATGCCTATTCCACCGACCGCTTTTTCCCACTCCACACCAGATGTGGATGGCTTGATTAAAAGTGTTGGCGGAGCCCCAGTTATCATTAAGCTAATCGAGGGAACCCAGGGAATCGGTGTGGTTAAAGCGGATACCAAACAGGCGGCCGAGTCGGTTCTTGAAGCTTTTAGAGGACTCAATGCCAATATGATCGTTCAGGAATATATTGAAGAGAGTGAAGGCGCTGATATCCGCGCATTTGTCGTGGGAGAAAAAGTGGTCGCTTCCATGATTAGAAAAGCAGCGCCTGGTGAATTTAGGGCCAACCTTCATCGCGGTGGCTCTGCAGAGAAGATAAAGATTTCCTCAGAAGAGCGCGCCCTGGCCATTCAGGCGGCCAAGGAAATGAAGCTTTCAGTAGCAGGTGTTGATATTATTCGTTCTAAGACCGGTCCAATGGTTTTGGAGGTGAACTCTTCTCCTGGCCTTGAAGGTATTTCAGGTTCAACAGGCGTGAATGTGGCCGGCACCATCTTCGATTTTATTGAAAAAGATCTTGTCAAAACAGGCAATAAAACGGCAAAAGTGACAATCTAAAAAGCAACTTCATAAGGAAAGATTATGGGAACAATTTCTAATTTCATGCGCGAGCACTACCGTCATTTTAATGCCGCTGCCATGATGGATGCTGCTGAAGATTATAAAAAGCATTTGGCTTCAGGCGGAAAGATGATGATCACCTTAGCGGGTGCAATGTCGACGGCCGAGCTTGGACGATCATTATCAGAGATGATCAGACAGGGAAAAGTTGATGCGATTACTTGTACTGGTGCGAACCTTGAGGAAGATATCTTTAACCTTGTTGCCCATAATGAATACAAGCGTGTTCCCAATTGGAGAAATCTCACTCCACAAGATGAAGCAGAGTTATTGGCCGGTGGCTTTAATCGTGTAACAGATACTTGTATCCCAGAAGAACAAGCTATGCGAAAAATTGAAAAGGCGATCACTCGTCAATGGCAAGCGGCAGATGAAAAAGGTGAAACGCTAGCTCCTTATCAGTTTTTTTGGAAGCTACTGGATGATCCAGAAATTAAAGCGTCTTATCAGATTCCAGAAAAGAACTCTTGGATGATTGCTGCTAAAGAGAAGAATATTCCAATCTTCACTCCTGGCTGGGAAGACTCTACTCTTGGCAATATGTATGCAGCGGCTAACCTTGAAGGACGTATTAAAAACGTTGGAACTGTCGAACATGGCATTCAAACGATGATGCGTTTAGCGAAGTGGTATACAGACATTACGACCACTACAAAACAGAGCGTTGGCTTTTTCCAAATTGGTGGCGGTATCGCAGGAGACTTTCCAATCTGTGTTGTTCCGATGATTCATCAAGATCTGCAACGTGAAGATGTGCCGCTTTGGGGCTATTTCTGTCAGATCTCCGACTCAACCACTAGCTATGGCTCATACTCTGGCGCTACACCGAGTGAAAAAATCACTTGGGGTAAGCTTGGAGTTGATACACCAATGCATGTCGTGGAGAGTGATGCCACTATCGTTGCTCCACTTATGTTTGCTTATATTCTCGATCAATAGTTCTATGCGACCTTGGCTAGCTCTTCTTCTTGCTTGAGAGTTAGCCTGCTCTCCCAAAGGTCTTTGTATCTATTGTAGAGGAACTTCACGCTATCAGCGTGGTTCAAATCATTTATGTGCATGATGTAAAACTCTTCTTGAGAGAAGCCGGCTGCTTTGAAAACAGGCATTGTATTATGTTGCTCATCTTTTAGATATTCGAAACCAATATCAAGCATTTGCTGATCTACTTTAAACCTCTTGGAACACGCAAGAATCATATGTGGAATATTATAGTCGCGGTAGTAGCAGTACATAAGAACGCGCGATAAATCATAGCAAGTCTTTTTAATGTCTTTGTCAAGATGTACACTTGGACACATCGTCCAGCTGTGATTGTAACCGACATTACCCGTTTGCGACATTCGATCAACCCAGGCTTTAGTGCTCTTTTTATGTTCCTCACATCCAGTTGTATTTAAAGAGTGAGTGTAGAGGGGAAACTCTTTTTTAAAGCGGATCGAGTCTTGAACAGTTAAGGACTTAAAGCCCATAATTGGAATTAACCCTTGAGTCGTTTCACGACAAACCACTACATGATTGCCCCAAAAATCTGTGTCATCGATTGGCATAACACCATATTGGTAATGAGGCCTATAGCCATCAAGCTTTAATTTGAAAATCTTTGGTAAGAGTTCTCTGACTTCTTCTGAAGTTTGAATTAGGTTATAAGCTTTTTCTATGACGATAATCTTTAACTTGCTCATCAAGTCTCCTAAGCTGCAATCTTCGCTTGTTTAAGTTCGTTAGCCTCGCGGTCTAATGTGTAAAGAGGGAAGGCTGATTTAACCCCTATACACTCGCAACTGCGTGAGGACAGTGAGAAGGAAACGGAACCACTCAGACTCTTTGCTAGAGAGTTATTGAAAGAGTCAATTGACGTTTTAAGTGGACCAAACCAGCGACCCTCTGATGCTTCTCGCGTCCACAGTTGATCGAGTTGTGATTTGGCAACTAGGGTGTTGTAGCTAAAAGTCGCATTCATGAGATATTGATAGGCTTGAAGTAAAAGATAGGCAGCAGGAGCCTCTCGAACCTCAAGAACCTTTTCGCCAAAAGGATTCTCTTCAAGTCCGCGATAGCGCCCAAGCCCGTAGGCGCCAACAATGCTATTGAGTTGTTTAATAATTGATGAAAGCTCGTACTTGTAATGATTAATGGCTATCGGGCGGCCTTGTTCAAAAAATATTGTAATTTCCTGCTCTGAACGATTTAACTCTCGTGTCCAAACGAACATCTCTTCAGGTGGTTTTATCATTTCTGGATTATTCAAGTTTCCTGACTCAAATTCACGGCAAAAAAGATTGGAGTCGATACTGTAAAAACGCTGATCAGGAATAATGCAGTCAAACTTTCGCAGAAAGCTAGCCTTTTCTTCTCGTGAGATATGATCTTGGGCATAGGGACTTCCGTATTCCCCCTTAAAGTTTAAGTCTTTAATAGCTCCATTAAAGCGGCGCATACTATTTTGGCCTGGAGTCGCGGCGTGAAGAATCGTTTCAATACTTTGGTCTTTCGCCAGGTTAACCAAGCTAAGAGCAATTAAAGGTCTTGATAGAGAGGCTGAAAGAGGATGTTGGTTGGAGTAAACTCCATGGGCTAACAAAAGAGGCAGCACATAGTCTTCACAGAATATATCTTTTACA
>PBCC01000041.1 GCA_002716825.1 Halobacteriovorax sp.
AGGCATAACATTTCAAACAGCTCCAAATCGTCAAATAAGGGTCTGCCCCACTCTTTGTCATGGTATTCTAAATAGATAGGGTTCTTCGGGTTGGCCCAGTCGCAACGTTTGTTCATAAATTGGATTTTACGCATAACTTAGTTCGAAGTATAGTCCGGCCATGGACTTACATCAGGCTACAGACACTCGCTTTGGCGGAATCGCTAGGGCCATCACTCCCAAGTCACTACAGCGCTTACAAAGTGCTCATATCCTAATACTCGGTATTGGAGGCGTTGGTAGTTGGAGTGCCGAAGCTCTGGCAAGAAGTGGGGTTGGGAAGATCTCACTGGTTGACCTCGACGATGTTTGTATTACAAATATTAATCGCCAAATTCACGCAATGACATCAACCGTTGGTCGTCCAAAAGTTGAAGTCATGAAAGATAGGCTCATCGATATTGCGCCTGATTGCCAAGTCACGACTATCTACGATTTTTTTGATCAGAACACCTTTGAAGATATTTTAAGCCGTCCCTTCGATATGGTAATCGATTGTATTGATTCATTAAAAAGCAAATGTCTTTTAATCAATGAATGCAAAAAAAGAGAGATTCCCCTTATTACAGTTGGCGGTGCAGGTGGAAAGGTTGACCCCACTCTCATTCGAACAAATGACCTCAACCAGACCAGTAATGATCAACTGCTAAAGCAAGTCAGAAGAAGTTTAAAGCGCGACTGGGGTTGGAGTAAGGACGAAAAATCCATCTGGGGCGTTCAAGCGGTTTTTTCAATCGAGCGCATGAAGTTTCTAGATGCGGCCGGCGAACTTCAGTTTGTTCCCGATGAAAAACAAAATCGTGGCATTAGCTGTTCATCAACTATTGGTTCAACCAGTTGGATAACAGGATCATTTGGCCTTTTTGCCGCATCCCTAGCTGTTCAAAGTCTGGTTAAGCGTGCTGATTGATATCCACTGTCATCATGTCAAAAACATCAGTCCTACAGCTGTTCTTACCTTAGATACTGATACAAAGATCCCTGAGCACCAATACTTTAGTTTTGGTATTCACCCTTGGTTGGCACAAACAGTTAACTTATCCGACGTAACCACATCGCTTTTAAAGTACATTCATCATCCTAATTTTTTGATGCTTGGTGAAATCGGACTCGACCGCTCTAGTGCAGTCGACTTTAAAAGTCAGATTGACCTCTTTACTGCACAAGTGAAATTTGCAAAGTCAAACAAAGTTAACACTCTACTAATTCACTGTGTTCGCGCCCTTAGTGATATTTTAAAAGTTATAAATGAAACAAATTATCAAGGACTGCTTGTTTTTCATGATACTAATTTTTCATCGCAAGACTTGAAGCTCGTAACGGAGCTTGGCCACTACGTGAGTTTCGGCGATAATCTCTTTCGTGCATGCTCCAAAGCCACTAAGTATTTGACTCAAGTTGATCAATCCAAGCTTTTGCTCGAGTCAGGTGATGGCAAACAAACGATCACCCAGGTCTATGAAAAAGCTGCTGCGCTGCTAGAGTTAGAAGTTGAAAGTCTTGAGCGTACGGTTTTGAAAAATTTTCAGTCTCTGTTCAATGACAGAAATTTCTCATTTAGTTTCAATTAGTTATAAATATCGCCCAGTTTTTCTCCCCTTCAATCTCACAATCTACAGGTAAATTCCGTGCATACGAAAGAAAGGTTAATGGGGCAACTTATTAACCCAGAGGAATGGTCGTCAACCCTCTCTTCTTCTCATGGTTCCCCAAACCTAAGAAATGGCGATCATTCCTTCTGTTTTTTACCAACTAATTAATTTGTAAAAGAATGTTCTGAACTTGACCGTCGAGTGAGTCAAAAGGTCTGGTTGAAGCCGTTGGATCAAAACAGCGTGGAACGTTTTCTTCATTGGCATGAAACTTTGCGGAAAAGAAATCGCTTACCATGGCCATTCGTTTAGTTTTATCGGGAACATGGTTACTCAGCCATAAATCCACAACTGTAGCGGCACAAACCAAGGGCTGCTTACTTGAGACTTCATCCCAAATAGCTTTATTCAATATAAAAGACTCTGAACGACTTGGAATCTGCGTGACCTTCTGAAGTAATGGTGTCGCCTCGATACAAGCAGTTGGAGCGACATTTTTTAAGACGCAGCCACTCGTACAGTTTTTCCAGTTTAGTGAAGTGCCTGCTAAGTGTTTTTCTAGCCCGTCGATAAAGGTTGCAAAGGATAGCGCCAGTGGTGCTCGTGCGAGCGATAACTTCTGACTAAACTCACGCAGAGGATCCAAACACGTTGCCTCTGTATCAATAGGCCAACGATTTAAAACTTCACTCGTATGAAGAAGTGGCTTCCATGAGGACTCACTTTCTTTACACAATACTGCATCATCGATCACCATGACTGGTTGAGGAAAAATAAGTCTATTTGCCTCGCCTTGTAGAGTCGAATCGATGGGTATTATTGGACGAATAATTTGATTAAGGATATCTGCTGGTGGACCACCGCCCATACCAAGACCATCTCCAGCCTGGGCTGAGAGACAAATACTTAAAAATAGAAAGATTACTTTATTGATCATCAAACCTTACCGTTAAGTATCTATCGGAATAAACTAATATTTCTTTAATTTCATTTAGATGGTGAAACGAACTGTATGGAAGAAACTCCACAGGACATTCTTAGCTCTGCTCAACAGGCAATCCTAAAGGGTGACTTACAAAAAGCTCAAGATATTGTATCAAGCCTTACAAATAAGAAAGGGCTTTCAATTCAACAACGTCTTAAGTTATCTCATGAACTCCAATGGCTTGGACTGCCCGTTCCTGCGCTAAAAGTACTGGGCAAGATCGCCGCTCCAGCAGACTTTCACTTACTGGCCCCTGAAGAGTTTTGCTTACAAGTACGCGCCGTTTATATGCTCAATTTTATGGGAGCAACCTACGTTGCAAGACGACTACTTGAAAGAATTGAAGATCATTTAATTGCACAAAATATTGACCTAAGTGGCTATCACTTTTCCCTTCAAACCTACAAGGCTTTCATTCTCTATGAAAGCGCTAGGTATCAAGAGGCGCTTGAGAGCTTTGAGCAAATTGTAGAAAGCTGTAAGGAGATAGGAACAAAAGTCTACTTAGCCCTACACTATATTGTCTGCTTAGAGGCCACCGGCAAAGTAGAAGAAGCAATCGCACAGGCTGAAAAATATTTTAAATTGATTCCAGAAGAAAGCGACACGTTAAAGGCCATGTACTTGCAGAACTTAGGTCGAATTGAGATTCAGCGCAATGACTTAAAAAGAGGACAAGATCTCTTAGATCAAGCTCTTGATATTTTTGATAAGAATCATAAGAACAAAGACCAAGCCTATGCGATGATGTGGCGAGGAATCGCTTTTGGAAAAGAAGCCAATACAGTTGAAGCAAAACGTATTCTCAATATGGCGTGGGAGATTCTTCACCACCCACTATCTCAGCCTCAAGCACAACTGAGTGTACTTTACTGGCAAGAAAAGCTTGGCCTGCCCATCGACCTAGGTGCCAAAGTGGCCATTCGTTGTCACTCTTGCATCCATAGCTTTTCATATCTTTTAGGCAAACCAATTCATGACAGTCCCTACCCTCTCCATGCAAGAGTTGAGGCTGAGGCAAATGCTTTGAGTAGTCATGACTGCTGGCTAGTCAGAGATCATCAAATCCTTCCCATGAAGTACAGTGATATTGACTTAAATAACTTTAGCCAAGTTCTGGACCTTTATTCCGGTGTCCAGAAAGACCTAGATCAAAGAGAAACATATACCGAGATCCAAGTTCGGGCCATGATAGCTGCGCTTGGGTCTGGACCAATAGGTATCCATGAGTTTGCATTCGTTGATTTTATTTATCGCCAAGACTTTTGGGACTGGCAAAGCGGAAAAGAGCGACTTAAAAAGCTGGTTCAATACCTAAGAAAGAAAGGAATCCCTCTGTATGTTAATAATCAAGTGCACTATCTAGATATAGAACATTTTCAAAGTCATCCTCTGATTATTCCCATGAAACTGGACTTTCAAGGTCATCATCATTTCGTCAAAGGCCATACAAAGTCTTTTACTCGCTTTGAGTTAGAAGAAATTTTAGGCACTAAGAAAACCAATGCCTCCCTACTGCTTAAAGATTGGATAAAACAAGGAATTCTTAAAGAGGCAGATAAAGATGGTGCAAAGATCTATTATGATTTTGTGAAGTGAGTTTTATAGTCCTTTAAAGACTGCTGAATAACTTTCATTGCCTCAACTTCATCAAGCACATCATCAACAAGGACATCTTTATTTTCCAGCAATTTATAGTCTTCAAAAAAACGTTTAATCTCTTTAAAGCGATGCTGTGGTAATTGAGCAATTGAAGTAATGTCTTTAAACTCGGGATCGTCTAAATGAACGGCGATAATCTTATCGTCCAACTCCCCTTGATCTCGCATTTTGAGTACACCAATCGGCCTCGCTCGCATTAACGAGAGCGGCGTCACACTTTCCTGACACAAAACTAATACATCTAAAGGATCTTTATCGTCACAGTAGGTTTGCGGTAAAAAACCATAATTTGCAGGGTAATGCACGGAACTGTAGAGAATCCTATCGACCTTAATGAGCCCTGAATCCTTATCCAGCTCGTATTTAACCTTGGAACCCATCGGAATCTCAATGACACAGATCAGTTCCTTCGGAGCATTCACACTCTGTGAAACACCATGCCAAGGGTGTGAATTATGTATATTGGCCACCTGTTTTTCCCCAATTCTTATGGTAGTGATACGGTACTATTATAATGGAGTTTTACATGAAAGCCTTGGTGTTTTTCTCACTAGTTTTTAGCAGCTTATCCTCTTTTGCTTGCCAACAAGAAGCTCAATTCATTTCAGTCGTTTCAAATACTCAGTTTGCAAATGAAAAATGCTTAATCAGTATTAGCCACTTTAGTCAGTATAATATCTCGGCGGTCTGCCCTCTTTGGGAGTCAGATGTTTTAGAAAAAGGTATTATTGCAAAATTTGAAAAGAGCCATTGTCTTGATCTGGCAGGTAGAGAACTTTCTGGCTACCTAGTTCGCCCAAGCGGTAGCGAGACAATTTATTTCGATTAATGCATAAAGATAAATCGATCCATTGGGCTTTTGTATTATTAGCCTATTTTACTCTTTTGTGTCAGTCCATTATTGATAATGCCAGAGGTCCGGTTTATCCGGATATCCTAGAATTCTTTAGCATCACTTCTACTCGTGGTGCTTGGATTTTTGCTTTAGCTTCTCTTGCAGGATTGGCTTCAAATGTCTCTGCCCGTTGGTGGCTGCCGCGCTTTGAGGCTTTTACCAGCACAATTGTTTCACTCGGTTTGATGAGTGTTGGCTCGCTTATTTTCTTTTACTCCGGCGAGCTGGGTGTATGGGCATTAGATCTTGCCTCAATCATTATGGGCCTAGGCATGGGTGGGGCAAACGTATCCATGAATCTCCTCATTGCCAGAGGAACTCCCCTCACTCATCGACGCCAATTTTATTCTGGGCTTCACTCTGTTTACGGGCTCGGCTCTTTAAGTGCACCTTTGTTACTCAACTTCTACATCGGCTTTGGTGGTTCTTGGCACCGCTTCTTTCTCTTACTTTCAATTCTTCCTTTTCTCATACTAACTATCGCACTAGTTCGTAAAAATAACTTTCAACATGAAAGTACTGCGCCAAATCGACCTCGCCTAAAACTGACTGCCCCTGTTGCACTGCCCGTTAGGCTCTCCTATGGTTTTGTCTTCGCTTTTTATGTCGCTTCAGAGATCGTTTTGTCGACTAGACTCGTTTTGTATTTGACGACTTTGCATTCGATTGATGTCGCAAGTGCTAGGATGGCTTTGTCGTTCTTTTTCTTGTCTCTTTTGGCCGGAAGACTTCTCTTTACTGTTGTTCCTCTCAAGGGTGCGAGCCAAAGGTGGTTGTTGGTATCATGCGCATCAACTCTCGTGATCTACTCATTGTCACAGTTAGTATCACCGCTTTTTTTAAGTTTATGTGGGCTTAGCATGTCTTTTTTCTTTCCTGTAGCGATGGACTGGTTGTCCAAGAAGTTTCCACAGGGACTTGAATGGATGACGGCTTCGGTTCAAACAACAGTCAGCTTAATCCTGGTGATCATGCATATTGGATTTGGCTATATTACGGACTACTTTGGGATCAATTTAGCAATGGGACTCATTCCAATTTTTCAGTTTTTATGTATGATACTTTTAGCCTTCTTAGGTAAGGCTAGCTGAAGAACTAAAAGCGCTGATCCCATCGCCGCAACGAGCCAGCTTACAGTAGGAAGCAAGCCCGAAAATAACATCGGTAATTCCAGCGTTTTTCCTAGGATCATAAAAACTAAAAAAGTTGAGACTGCAACAGCTCCAATAATTCTAAATCTATAGTTAAACAATTCTCGGCGCTCGCCAGCACGAAGCATCAAGGCTGCGGCTGCAGTACCTGTGGCCAAAAAGAAAGCGCCACAAAAAGCGGCACAGGCAGCCTCACCAAAGCTCATGAAGAGGTGACCCAGACCGTGACCACCAGTAATTGGCCCTACTCCAAATTGAGGACAAACACTGAGAGTTGCCAAGCAAGCGATAAGTTGAGCACTTACAAACTTAGGCCATATATCTTTAATAGGCGGCGCCAGTTTTTGCTTCATTTTTGCGAGAATATTTGCTCTGCTTGTTTCTGGCATTGGCTTTGTTTCTTGTGTAAGAAAATCAATAAACTCGTTACTATTTTTAGTCATGACTGCCCTCTTCTTTTGCAACGGCCGACTTCAAACTTCGTAAAGCTCGACTTACCAGTTGTCTTGCATTTACTGATGTCACACTTAAGTAAGTTGCGATCTCGTCAAACTCTCTACCCTCGTAATAGCGCCAAAGTATCAATCTTTGCTGAGTTTCCTCCAGCTGTTCAAGATGAGGCTTAAGCTCTCCCCACAACTCTTGAGTCGTAAGGTTTTTGCTAGCATCAAGTTGAAGTTGATATTCCAAATTAAGTTCGCGATGTCTTTTATTTTTTCGAAACTCATCATGAACAAGATTTTTAGCAATAGTGTAGATCCAAGCAGCAGCTGGGTAAGCAGGATTATATGTTTTAGCGCTAGAGTGAATCTTCATAAAACAAACCTGGGTTAAGTCCTGTGCTAGCTCCTCAGACACTTTCGCTTTTAAAAAAGTATAAATACGATCGACGTAGCGATTATAAAGCTGCTCAAAAGCCTCAAGATGATCTTCGCAAATAAGCTCGATCAGTTCTTCATCGCTGATCTCAGAAATATTCAATCAGATCTCCTATTCTTATTACGGCTGAAGTTTAAGGTTTGTGACGGCCTCAAATGTCCGGGAAATAAACTCCGGTATAAGTTTCCTAGCGAGGCTATATAATAACAGGCTCTTACAGGCTTAGACTAAAAGTTTTCTTCAACAATCTCAATTTACAAGCTGTTTTACCGATAACTAGTCGAATTCCTAAATTAGGACGGGGAAAATTATGATTCGAAAACTGTTAATAATTTCTCTAGCTTGCGCTAGTTTTGCCACAATGGCCGGACCTAGAGAACAGGCCATTAAACTTCACAATCGAATTGCTGGTGTACCACCAACAGCTTCAGTGTTGACTCAAATGACTAATTTGATCACTGCCGGTGAGGAAGTGGCGGCCGCAAAGGTTGCAATTGAGAATCCTTATTTCTACAACGTCAAAGCCAAAAACTGGATTAAGACCTGGACCAATGAAGCCAGAACTAATCGAGCTCCACTAAATGATTATGTTGCGACTGTCTTAGGTGTTATTCGCGATGAGCGTCCTTTTCATGAAATCCTAAGTGCTGACATCCTTTATGTAGGAAGACCAGGACTTGCCAATGTTGACGACTATGAAGACAACAATAATGACCACTATGAAGATCTAGAAAATAGAGGTTTTGATTTAAAAGCTGAGCTTGTTCCAAGAACACAATCGGCCATGAATAACCTGGCGCAAACGGCCGGAGTGATCACGACACGTGCTGCCGGTGAAGCATTTTTTAGCGCTGGTACAAATAGACGTATGACTCGCTTTCTATTTATCAATTTTCTTTGTCACGACTTTGAAGCCCTTCACGATATTACCATCCCAGATATTTATGTTCGTCGAGATGTCGAGCGCGATCCAGGCGGAGACTCAAGAACATATAAAAATACTTGCGTCGGCTGTCACGCTGGACAAGATGCACTTGGCGGAGCCTTTGCTTACTTTGACTACACTGGTAATCGCGTCGTGTATCAGGCAGGCAACGTTAGAAACAAAATCAACAACAATAACTACTTCCCAGATGGCCACGTCGTCACTAATGATTCATGGGTAAACCTTTGGACCACAGGTCAAAATAGTACCCTAGGTTGGGGTCCCCTAACATCAGGTAATGGCGCTAGAAGTTTTGGCCAAATGCTTACCCAAGCTCAAGCCTTTGGAAAGTGTATGGCCCAACGTTCATTTGAGATGGCCTGTACCAGATCGCCAATGACTCAAGAAGAAAAAGATCTTATCACGACATTAGGACAAGAGTTTATGACAGTTGATAACTACAACATGAAGACATTGATTGCTAAAGTAGCCGTCAATTGTATGGGAGAATAATCGTGAAACTCAATAAACGACATCTCTCTCTCACATTAACTGTATTTTCTCTTGCCATTGTTCTTGTGACATTCAATCACTGCGGACTTGATAGTCTTACCAAAGTGAAAGTGAACAAAAAGCTTAGCTCGAGTCACTCAACCAATGGTGTACCTGACGGCGGTGTTGAAGGTGGTGGAGATCCTACTGATCCGGGCGAAGAAGAAGCCGAAATCGTCATGCAAGAGGTTTATGTAGGCGTTAAAAGCTTTGAAGAAATTTATATGACCATGAGTGTTCTCACTGGGGTCGCACCTAATAAAGATAACGTTGATAATGTCTACGCTGATATTTCAGTTCAACTTCCTTCGGACAACGACATTAAATCGTTCATTTCAGTAAACCAAGTCGCCATTACAAAGCTAGCAGCTGAGTACTGTCATGAACTCGTCGATGATGGCTCGCTACGTGCCATGATTTGGCCTACAACCAACTTTAATGAAGATGCATCTACTGCACTTGCTGGCGCCAAGAAAGATCGTATTATCGATGATGCCATGAAAGCCTTTTGGCAAATCACAAATGCTCAATTATTTGAATATAATATGGAGCGCGGTGAACTTTCACTCTTAATCGATGAATTAGCTGCCGGCGAAGCCAATAACCAAACGACAACTAGAAACGTTATCAAAGCTACATGTACCGCTATTTTATCTAGCGCTCATGTAACGATGCTGTGAGGCCGTTATGAGTATTAAGAAAAAAACAGAAGAAGAACTTAACGGACCTATCAAAATTCAAAATCATGCGCCAACAACAAGGCGAGATTTTTTGGCCAAAGGTTTTATCGCTGGTACGGCATGGGCCCTAGCGCCTACAATGCTAGAACTACTTCTTGGAAGATCTCCCAATAGTCTTGCCGCTCACGCACAAAGCGCCATGGCCTGTGGCGGACTCCCGGCGCTTAACACTAATATTCCCGTTATTATTTTTGATCTTTCTGGTGGATGTAATATCGCAGGATCTAACGTCATTGTTGGTAACTCTGGTGGCCAAATGGACCTTCTCGCACCTGGTGATTATATGTCACTTGGTTTGCCACCTGATATGACGCCTGACAAGGCTAACCAAGTAAACTCAGAACTTGGACTTAAGTTTCATAGTGACTCAGGCTTTCTTCGTGGCATCCAAGCTCAAACTGATGCAACAACAAGAGCAAAGACTGATGGAGGAATTTTTTGTACTTCATCGGCGGATGATACTGGAAACAATCCCCACAATCCAATGTACTGGTTAGCAAAAGCTGGTGCTTCAGGGGATCTCGCTCATATCGCTGGCTCACGTAACTCAACTTCAGGCGGGCGCTCTGTCGCACCTCGGGCTTCGATTAATCCAACCAAGCAACCTGTAAGCTTAAACTCACCTAACGATGCCTTGGCTCTCGTAAGCGCCGGAACTCTTTCTCAGATTACATCTGATGCAAAAGTTCAAAAGATTCTAAAATCTGTTGAGCGTATGAGTCAAAATCAACTGCAGCGCTTCGACAACCTCACACTGCCAGATCAAATTAAAGAGCTGGTTAAATGCGGTTACCTACAAACCCAAGATCTAGTAGGGCGCTACGCTGCCAATGAAATTGATCCAGCACAAGATCCATTAGTGACCCAGGCTTTTGGCGCGCTTAATAATGGTGATAAAAGAAAGACCGCAACGATTGCTAAGATGGTTCTCGATGGCCATATCGGTGCCGGCACGATTGAAAAAGGTGGCTACGATTACCACACGGGGGATCGCTCACGTGGTGAACAGCGCGACTTTGAAGCTGGCGAATTAATTGGCCAGGTTCTTCAACTTGCAAAGCTTAAACAAAAAGATGTCATCGTTTACGTTTTCACAGACGGCGGTGTTTCAGCCCGAGCAACAATTGATAATACAGCAGCTGGTCGCGGAAAATATATTTGGGGTGGAGATAGCGGACAGCGCTCAGCCTCAATGATGTTGGTCTACCGTGAAGCAGGTCGCGCGACTTTGAGAACCGGCAAGCGTCAAATTGGCGGCTATAAGCCAGGTGGTTCCGTGGATAACTTTGCGGCCACAACTTCAAACTCCGTCATTAACTTGAATAAAGCCTTTGTTGCAAACTATCTTGCTCTTCACGGCGATGAAGCAAAGTTGGCGGACATTGTTGGTGATAATCCTTTTGGAGCTTCACTTGATCAGTATCTCTTTTTTAATAAGATTCGCTAAGGGGATTTGGAAATGAAAGCATGGCACGCCAAATTCGGCATTGTGATTTTACTAGCAGGGATTCTTGCGACGTACACTCAATGCGTTCCTCAGCAGGGTAAAAATAAGTCTAAGCTTAAATATAATGACAGCTCGGCTTCCTCCACTGGCACAAACAATACAGGTAGCGGATCAGGTTCCGGTAATACTGGTGGTGGCACTTCTACAACTCCTGGACTTACTTCAGTTCAAGCATTTGCCCAAACAACTCACGCGATTACAAAAGCTCGCTGCACTAACTGCCACGGTAGTTTTCAGCAGCATCTACACGCTGTCGCCAATGCCCAACAAGCCCATGACGCTGTCGTGAACTCTTCAAAAGTAAACTTCGGAAATCCAGCCCAGTCTCGTATGGTTCTTAAACTGACTGAAGGACATAACTGCTGGGGCGATTGTAATATGAATGCACAAGAGATGCTCGATTCTATTAATGATTGGGTCTATCTTATGGAAGATACGACGACCTCCACTGGTAGTACTGATGGGCTCGTTACGACTGAGAGTAATACTATCGCGATGGTTCTCGATCCTAATAGCACGGCCAACGTCGGCGATGTCATGCTAAATATGGAAGCGACAATGCTTGCTGCTCCTATGGTTAAAGGAACTGAAGGTGGCGTTGAGTATATTTGGGTACCAAATGGCACCCATGCAGCCGTCATCGCTAATAATAATAATATCGCCGGTCGCGCCACAATCATGGCGCAAATTCCAACTGCCGGACGCTACAAGATGTTTGGTCTTGTTCGTGGTTATGGTAATGCCGACGATTCATTTCATATTAAGGTTGGAGCAAACAACTATACTGAGTGGCATGTGGGCGGAGACACTAACGGCTACCGCTGGGTGGAAGTGACAAGTGGTAGCGGTAGAGCTGCAATTAGTTATCAATTAGCAGCAGCTAATCATTTAGTTGAAATTAGAGAACGAGAAGATGGCACAAAGCTTTCAAAATTATTGCTCACCGATGACCTTCAGTTGCAAGCAAGTCAACTTAGTGGTGGGCCACAAGCAACCTTGAGCTTCCCACTTAATGCACTTGCTGCTGGATCAAATGCGCAGTTTAGAGTTGATATCTCTATCTATGATATGTACAGCTACCGAATCACAAACCCGCGTATTGTGCTACCAAGTGGAACAATGCGAGTGAAAAATGTTAAACCGCTCGTTAATGGAAACTTTAACCCGCAACACTCGACTTATACTATTGTCGACAAAATGGTTACTCCAAACGATGCAACTTTATCTGGTTCAAGTATGATTGTACTTAAAGATCAAGGTGAAGTTGTCGACAGACTCTCCTTCAGCTTTGAAATGCTGGAGTACACTCCTTAAACGTGAAAAATGTAATTCTCGCGCTACTTTGCCTGATTTCGGTTTTGATCATCGATCAGGTAAGTAAGCGCCTTGGTGTTGATCCGCAAATGATTCACTGGAATCACGGAATTGTCTTTGGACTATACTCCAAAGTCTCTCCTACTCTAAGAATCATTACTCTTTGTAGTTTTGGTGGTTTTTTACTCGCTATCTATTTCTTTTTACTTTTTTTTATACCTAAGACAATTTTAAGTCTGAAGATTGGACTCTCATTTCTCATTGGCGGCGTCCTTGGCAATGTCATCGATCGCATGGTCGATGGCCGCACCATCGACTTCATCCCTATGCCTGGCCTTGAAGTCGTATTTAATTTCGCCGATGTTTTTCAATGGATTGGAGCTGGACTCATTCTTTGGAATATTTGGCAGCGTGGTGGCGAAATTTGGCGACCTGATAATCAAAGAGGTAATTACCTGATCCTACCAAGAGAGCAGCTGCAGTTTTGTTTAAAACTCTTGGCCATAACCTTCGCCACCTCCTCTATTGTCGGAATCTTTAGCTTTGCCTACTTGCGAGTGATTCTTATTGAATCCAGACTCGCCAATTCTGAAGCGATCTTAACCAATTTTGCGCTGGCCTACTTTTTCATCGTCCTCGTTTTTTGTGTCATCGTTTTTGTCTTTGGGCTCTACGTGTCACATCGTTCAGCAGGACCCATACACGCTTTCTCACTTTTTGTTGAAGATTTAACTCAAGGCAAAATTCGTGATTTTCAGCTCAGGGATCGCGATCATTTCAAACAGCTAGAAAAGATTGCACTTAGACTTCAGGATCACTTTAAAAAATAGAAATAACTGGTCATTTTGACCCGTGGCCCGATAAAATCAATGCATGCTTCGCATTGCAATTTTAATTCTATTCAGCTTGAGCTTAAGCTCAAAAGTATTTAGTTACCCTCAATTTATTGGGCATGGCTACTCTTCATGTATAACCTGCCACTACAACCCCTATGGTAACGGTCCCCTCACTGATTATGGTCGCGCCCTTGCTGCAACCATGGCCACTGACAGAGCCTTCATTCCTGAAAGTGTTAGTGATGAAGAGCTAGGAGAGCGCTCTGGCTTCTTTTTTAAGAAGCCAACATCTACTTGGTTTCGCCCAAATTTTGATTACCGCGGTCTTTGGTACAAACGAGATATTGATAGTGAAACTTCTGAAGCTGAAATCATTCACATGGATGCCAATATCACTCTCGTTGGCAAGTTCTTAGAAAATGACAAATTAATTACAGTTTTTACCTTTGGTTACGCACCAGAACCTAGAGGTCGCACCGGTCTTGAAGACGAGCCGACTTATAGAACCAGAGAACATTATATTGGTTACCGCTTTACTCCTAAATTTGGAGTTTATGCCGGCCTCATGGATAAAGTTTTCGGTATTCGTATCCCCGATCATATCGCCTTTTCTCGCTCAACCAATGGCTTGGCCATGAATGATCAAAGCCATGGGCTTTTAGTTCACACAGGTGGAGAGAAGTGGGAACTTGGAGTCAACGCCTTCATTGGTAACTTGGCACAAGATGCTGAACTTAGACAGGTTGGTGCCAGTGCTAAGTTCGAATACGATGTTGCGAGCAAAATTCGCGTCGGTGCATCTGTTCTTAGCTCAAAGAGTGATTTTCTTGAGCGCTATATCAATGCCTTTCATATGAAGATGGGAGTTGGTAAGGGCTCAGCCCTTATGGTGGAATTAGGAGAAAGCACAAAGACGCAAATCAGCGGCGCAACAGAGACCAAAAGCCGCTACGCTCTCACTCAAGGCTACTTTCAAACCAGTCGCGGCGCTTTTGGCATCATGACGATGGAATACTTTAAACAGAACCTTGAGCGCGAAAGCTATGTCATGCGCTTTGGACCGGGTTTTCAATACTTTCCTGTTCCAAGAGTTGAGCTTCGCGCCGATATCTACAATACTAGAATTTTTAGTGATAGCCTCGTGTCCGACGACACTTGGGATCTCACGGGGCAGTTGCACCTGTGGTTTTAAGAATTGTTTTACTTCTTTCACTGAGTTTTTCAGCGTTTGCACAAAAACGACCGAATATAAATACGTTTCATTACAAGAGAATGGTCGAACTGTATGAAGCTGGAAATCTTGATGAAGCTCTGAAGGTTTTGCAAACGAATATCGATTTAAATCGCTCTGATGTTTCAAATGATATTATGTTTTTGGCAGCAGCAATTTATCACAAAAGCGGCCAAACTAAGAAAGCCCTTTCGACACTAAACTTTCTCATTAAGAAGCGCTATATGAAAGAGCACCGAAATGCTCTTAGATCTTATGCCTCTAACGGTAATGCTTCTGATCTTGGCGATGTCTCTAAGGGACTTATTCTCCTCTACTTACAAAAAGGCTTGATCTACGTCGATATTCTTCGCGCGCAATATGCAGTAATGAGCGAGCGCCAGCGTTCAACCTTAGCCAAGATGATTCGAATGGCCGTGGATATTGCACTCGAAGTTGGCTACAAAGAAGACTTTGCAGATGCACTGCTTGCGACTCTCCAACAAATTGAAAAAGATTATAAAGACGCTCTCGTAAGTCATAATTGGTTCACGGGTCTTCACTATATTACTTGGCGCGACGAAATTACCCTTACCACGGCCGGTGGACAAGAGCTGAAGATTAGAACAACGAACTCAGGCCTTATGGCGATTGTTGGAAAGCGTTGGGCCAACGCATTTGAAGAGTGGAGCTTGTCAGGTGGTTACGCTGTAGCCGATGCAACGGTTGGAAATGATGATCCCACTATTAATTATTTTCAAAGCGGCGTTGCCAGCTCACTACTAACTGCAAGTGGCGATTGGCATTGGCGTCCAAATTCAGATTCGATCGCTATTGGAGCTGAAGGCATTTTAGTATTTCGCTCAGGGGACTACGAAGATCCGACAAATTCGAATGGAATCTCCGATAAGACACTTATCACTTTAGGTGTTCTCGGTTCCATAAAGTGGAGAATTGAACCTGTTGAGTTTCAAACCAAGTTTGGTAAAGTTCTCGGAATGCCATCATCATTTGTATCTTTTGGGGTAATCTACCATCTCTAAAACTAAAGCTGGCTGATCCAATCATCGAGGATTTGTCTTTCAGTTTCACTTATCTGTGGATTAAGCTGTGGCATATCCCCACCAACGTTTTTTAATCTAAAGTAAACTGAAGAGCTGGCCGGATTACCTGCAGTTACGAGCCCTGCGCTTTGCCACGCAAGATTGGTTTTATATGTATTCCAAGAATTGTGATAGCCGGTGTGACAGCTCATACATTCATTCTTAAGTACCGTATAAGCTGCGTCGAGGCGCTGGCCTGCGGCCGTAGATGTATCGATACCATTTGTCGCCGTAAAGGCGGCATCGCCAGAGTTAGAGTTAAAACTTTGGCCACAGCTTGCAAGTAATAGAGAGAGGAGAAGAATTTTCATTTAAGTGGAATGCTCGCTGCTATTTTGACTTCGTCTTGAACCCCTACACCCATATAGTTGATGCCGGTAATTCCAAAAGACTTAAGGCTGATACTAAAATTGACTTGAACTTCATTGCCCGCTTCTTTGTATGTAAACGGGACCTTTTGAGAAATATTTCTCATTTTAATAATGGCCTGGCCTTTGCCACCTTTTGCAATTGCTTTTTCAACAACGATATTAGGAAACTTCTTAACTTCCAATTTATCTTTAAGATGACCGTCCCTTGTTTCATTGTCAGAATCAAAAGTTTTGACCGAAACCTCGATCGAGGTTGCTTGAAGTGTATCGCCTTTTTTAATCACATTACCGCGAATTCTTTTGGTTTTTACTTCGAATGATCCCATCGGATTTAGATTAACTTTTGCCACCATTGATTTGGCAAAGAGACTTGAACTAAGTAAAAGTAAAGCAATCACAAGAAAACGCATATATTCCCCTCAAAACGATATCAGTCATTATAACCAAGTTCCTCATGTGTGGGAAAACTGTTTCATTTTCCTGTCTAGGATGGTCAAATAAATCATGAGCAACACTTCTAAAGTAAATACCTACCTCGTGGTGGCGATATACGCCCTGACATTTGCCTTAACTCATTTACTGGACATTCCTTCTCCCAATGCCGCGGCCATTTTTCTCTCCACTACTATTTTGTGGTTTACAGAGCTCTTGCCGTTGGCAATCACAGCCCTGATTGTGCCAATTTTGGCAGTTTTCACGGGAGTACTTGACCCAAAAGCTTCCTTTGCTCTTTTTGGAGACCCAATTCTATTTCTTTTCATCGGTAGCTTTCTCTTAGCTGGAGCCATGGAGAAGCATGGCTGGGACAAGCGTATTGCCTACTTAGTTTTATCTCGCGCTTGGGCTTCAAAATCGATTGATCGCCTGTGCACAATCCTTGCTCTTATCTGCTGGACGTTGAGCATGTGGATATCCAACACGGCGACTTGCGCTATTATGACACCAATGGTTCTTGGCATAGGCCAGACTTTAAAGGATCAGCTCAACAGCGAGAAAGATTCTAAAGCATTAACTCAGAGGTTATTGCTTATAACTGCTTTTGCCTCTTCAATTGGCGGAATGGCCACCCCGGTTGGCTCTCCACCAAACTTGATTGCTCTCTCCTTACTTAAAGAACAGGATATTAGTATTTCGTTTTTACAGTGGATGGGCTTCGGTGTCCCAATATCATTACTGATGCTAATAGCACTACTCCTTCTTCTTAGACTTCGCATGCCAGTCCAAGCCAAGAGTATCAGTAGCGTTAGCCTATTATTTAAATCCCAACTTCACCAGTTAGGTCGATTAAAACGCAGCGAACTTATCATAGCGTTTGTATTTTTAATTGCGGTTGTAGGATGGATATCGCCTGATTTATTTTCATCACTTTATCCTGAAGCAGCATTTACAAAGTCAATTTCCGCCCGCCTTAACATGGGTGTCGTTGGTCTATTTTCAGCAATGATGCTTTTCATACTTCGCGACGAACAGAAGGCTCCTATTTTAAATTGGAATGATACTCATTTTATTAATTGGAGCGTTATTCTTTTATTTGGAGGAGGACTATGTTTAGGCAAAATTTTAGATGTTTCAATGTTAGCTACTCATATAAGTAATATTGTATTTTTTGGAATTTTCAGCTCTGATATTGGTTTAATAATCATAACGATACTCTTTGCAATCCTACTTTCTGAGTTCAGTTCAAACACCGCTTCTGCATCGATATTGGTACCCATCGTACTTGCCCAAGTCATTGGCAGCCCAACTGACTTTATCATCGCGGTTTCAGTCGCCGTCGCTCTGGGAGCTTCATGCGGCTTTATGCTACCCGTCTCCACACCACCGAATGCCATTATTTATGGAACCGGAAAAATTGAACTTAGGGCCATGATAAAAAATGGAATCAGCTTTGATGTCATTGGCTTTATGGTTATTTCGTTAATGCTAATAATAAGAACGATCTAGGCTGCCTGCTTGTCTTCAGGGATAATTTCGACCTTTTCTTCTCTTAGGCTCATCGGAGCACAAGCAACAGAAGCGCCATAGAAGAAAGCGCATTGGATAAAGTAAATCCACGTGACGGCCATCACAATCGTTTCAAAGTTGCCAAATGTTGCTGCGAATTCAGCCTTCATGTGATGCAAGTAAACCCAGTAAAAAGATTTACCTAGTAGAAAAAGAGCAACAAAACTGACGCCACCAAGAAGTGCGTCAAGGTTTCTAATTTTTCCTGGGATAAAACTCTTATAGAAAATGCTAAAAAAGCTGAGCGCTAATGTGGTCTGTAAAATATTGTAGCGCAGAAGAAAAATGATACTACTTCCCCACCATGCCCCAGAGCTTTGCGATGACCAAAAGCCCAAGTCCGTATTAAGAAGTGTAAATCCAAACATAAATCCGGCAATGGCCATAGCGCCAATGAAAGCGCGCATATCTTCAAAAAATTTTCCACCTCTTGAAGGTTGTGAAGAAAGCGTGTTCATGCCAAAAAGCAGTGACGAGGAAAATCCCATCATGGCGTAGCAAAGAATCGCCATGCTCGCTAGGCTCACACCTTGAACTTGCGACAAATGATTAGCGATAATTTTATCGAGTGAAGTAAGAATCCACGGCGCCAAACCTGGCACATTATCGCGAACCAAATTCATTACATGGGAGTGAGCGAGGGTGACGTCTCCAACAACCCATCCATAGACCCCAATAGACAAAAGCATAAGTGGCAAAAAACTCATCAAGATAAAGAAAGTTGATGAGGCCGCTACAATCTCCCCTTTTCTCGTTTTAAAAACAAAGAGTCCGCGAATCATGCGCGATAGGATTTTTGAAAGGGTCTCGTAGCCCTTAGCCTCAGCTTGTTCGCCGGATTCATAGAATTTGTCTTTAGCTGGGGGCTTGAACTTAAACATAGAGTCTTTTCGGCTAACGCCCCCTTTACTTGAGCATTTTTATTGTATAAATGCTGTGTTTTCGACGTGATCTTAATAAGATAGAGTCAATTATGGAAATCTCGGG
>PBCC01000042.1 GCA_002716825.1 Halobacteriovorax sp.
AATGTTTAGTTTCTTTGTGATTCTGTTAAAAAACTCTTCTGCATTTTTAGCGACTCGCGAAGCTTCGGTTGCAGTGATAATAAGCTCAGTACTATCGACACCTACCTCTTGTGCCAGGGCCACATATTCCTTAATAGCAAGATAGGTTTCCTTCATAGACTCATCTTTGAACAGACCGTCTTTACTTAGACCTTTTCCGAGTCCTGTAACGCGAGATTCATTGGCGACCTCTTTTAAGTTCCCCTTCTCATCAATATCAGCGATCAATAAGAGCACTGAATTTGATCCTATATCAATACTAGCTCGCATCATAAATTCACTACGCTTAAAAGTTTAGACTTTGTTACTGGTGAAATTAAGCCATTCTCACAAATAATGCCTTCAATATGAGCGGCCGACGTAATATCAAAAGAAGGATTAAATGCATCACTTTCGTTGGGTGCAATTCGCTGCTCTTTAAGACAAAGAATCTCTTTTGGGTCTCGCATTTCGACTTCTATTTGATCCCCACTCTCAAGGCTAGTATCGAAAGAACTAACAGGTGCAACAACGAAGAAAGGTACTTTATAGTGAGAAGCAACGATCGCTAAACTTGAAGAGCCCACTTTATTAGCAGTATCACCATTGGCAACAATACGGTCAGCACCAATAAAAATAGCGTCTATTTTTTGAGTACGCATGAGGTAACTCATGGCCCCCTCTACAACAATCTGATGAGGTACATTCTCTTGGCAAAGCTCAAAAGCTGTAAGTCTTGATCCTTGTAGATATGGTCTTGTTTCAAAGGCAAAGACTTTTTCGACTCGCTTCAATTGATTTAAGTGGCTGATTACTCCAAGTGCTGTTCCCATTGGTCCACACGCCAGAAAACCTGTATTACAAAGGGTCATTAGTCGCAGTGGGCGATCACCATAAAGCTCAGCTAAATGCTTGGCCGCAGTTTTGGCCATTTCTAAATTATCGTTACCAAGTTTTATCATCTCTTGATTGGCAAAGTTAACAAGGCGGTCGTAAATATCAGCGACCTTCATACCTTCACTTAAACTAGCCTCAATGAGCTTTTGAGCCCTTGAGGCTTCATAAGCAAGATTTACGGCAGTAGGTCTAGCCGATTCCAAGTATTTTCGGGCTTGAGTAATAGAGTCGCTGGTTAATGATGTTTGGCCTTTAAGCCATAATGCCATTCCATAGAGTGCACTAAAGCCAATCAATGGTGCGCCTCGAACCACCATATCCTTGATCGCCATATGAGCATCTTCTAAGTTCTTAGAGTCAATATAGTTGATTGTATGAGGCAGATAGCGTTGATCAACAAGGCGAAGTACGCCATCATTCCATACCAACGGGTTAATTCTTTGATTCATTGAAGAATTCCTTTTAAGAGCTTATTCACTTTCTTTATATCTTTATCTTTAATCACTTTATTGAGTTTTTCTTTAAGCTTTTTCTTACCTTTATGCTTGGCATAAATGGGTGTTAACTTCTTCAAGGTATACGCTAAGTCTGGCTTGAGGTTAGTTCCATTTCCTATAAGCTTTAATGGCAACTCATCGCTGCCTACTTCTTTTTTTAAGACAGATGATAAGTTGCCATCTTTATCTTTATAGATAGCAAATATTTCACTGGTTTTATCTTCTACCAATGCCAGGCGACCGCTTCCCTGCAAGTCGAACTTTTCCTTAATGCCAACAAAGTGAAATTTCTTTAAGCTAAGATTAGTATTTGTAATTGATCCAGCCGCTTCAAGTTTTTTAAAATCAGGTTCAATCTTAGTTTTAGAGACGGCCCCATCCAACTCATCTGAAAACTGCCCTAGTTTAGATTTTAATGGAAGCAACAACTCCTGCAGATTAATTTTTCGAAGCTGGCCATCGCTCATGACAAAATCGTACTTACCATCAAACTGAATTTTTTTATCACTTTTTTTGAAGGCGATTTTTGCACTACCACTCAATTTTCCATTAAGCTGAGCAATTGTTTTTTCAATGAAAGGATTAACTGCTCTACCAGGGAAATCGACAAGAGAGATCTCTGTTTTACCACTCATCGCCTCTTTCATCGAAGCCGTGGATAGAGAGCTTAATTTACCACTATCCAGTTTTAACTCTAGCTTGGACTTAACCTCGGCGTCTTCGGAAAGGGAGAGACTATGATCAAGTTCAAATAATACATCCTCAAACCTAGACTCTCTAATTTCTAAATTATGATGAAATGGTAAAATGAATGTACCCTCATTTTTTGCGCTCTTTGTTCCTATAGCGTTTTCATCTGAGCGCAAAGGTGAATCCACAAAAGACTCCAGCGTTGCTCGTCTTAAAACAAGCCCTACGCCCTTAGTCGAAAAGTCTAAAGGCTTAAACTCTTGTCCGCTCAAATTAAAGTTTTTCGGAAAGATATAACTCATCGATGTTACAAGTCGCCCCTGAAAAATTTGATTATTCAAAACAACGGAAAAAGTTTTTTGACTTAATTTTGCACTCAGATCAAATGCAGTAGAGAGACTAGGCATGGGTGAAAATGAAGCTCCCGGGCTAACAGTGAGACTGAGCTCAGGCTTAATATCCTCATTTTCAAATGTAATACTTCCCGTCACAGCAAGGCCTGATTTACCTGCGCTTAAACCCTTAACACCGCCACCAAGAATTTCGGCAATATCTTGAAGAGGGACGGCAAAGTTCAATTGATCGACTAAGACGTTTTCTTTTCCCTTTAAAAACTGAAAGGAGACTTCTCCATTTCGAAAAGTTGTCTTACTTGTCCCCGTCACGGCTCCATCTCGAGAAAATTCACTTTTAATTTCGCTTCGAAAATCTGGGATTTTTGCTGGCAAAAGTTTTTGAGCGCCTATATTGGAAACCGTCGCAACAGAAAGCACAGCAAGTCTTCCTTCACTCATAAATCGATGTAAGTCCGCCTCACCAATAAGTAGTATTTTACCCGATACAATCCCCAACACTTCCTGTTCAAACTCAAAGGAGGTATCAATTTCAAAGGCTGCTGGATTTTCAAGTCCCAACTCTTTAATGAGGAGTTTTGAGACTTTTAGCTCGCCCTTATTATTATCTGTTAATCGGTAAGTAAGGGTAGTGTCTCTCATTTTAATATTTAATCGGCTTGAAACTAGAAATGCCGGCAATGCTGCTACCCCCAACTCACCTGCATCTTCCGACTTACTATCCATGGCCAAAGACCAATTCGTCTTCTTGTTTGGAAGCTGTAAGAAGTTAAACTTTGGAGCATTAACTTCGAGCTCGACTACACCACCACCTTTTAAGATGGCCCAAACAGGAATTCGAAGCCGTGCATCGGAAAGTTGAAATAGATCTGTCTTACCAAAAACTTTTATTTCTTTAATATGGAAATCTATCGACGTGCCAAATCCAAACTCGACGCCTCCAACCACAATGCTCGCTTGCGGGAAACTCGTTTGTAAGCTTTTAGTAATAAGGGTTCGAACATTTTCAGGTGTAAGTGTTTTAGTTATATAAAAATAAATTCCACCCAGCAAAATTCCAAATGCTAAAAAGACCGAGGCAATAATTAAAAATACCTTATTAGGCTTCATTCGATTTCCTAATTAACTAAAGACAGGGGAGCAAATTTAACTTTAAATTTCTTCCTCGTTCCATCAATAAACTTTATCACGACAATTTCGTCGACACCTACCCCTTCGCTATCTAGAACCTGTCCCTCACCGTAGAGTCCATGACTAATTCTAGAACCTTTTGGAAACTTTGAAGATGGTTTTGGAGCTGCGACTTGAATGACAGGCTCATCGTCAAAATCATTAAAGTCATCAAAATCATCGTTATCATTTGAACTTGAATTAAAAAAGCCGTTGCCCTTTGCCACACCTTTTGGACTTACCCACTGGAGATAATCCTTGGGTATCTCCAATAAAAATCGTGAAGGTCCGTTAAACTTCAATTGTCCGAATAACATTCTACCGCGGGCAAATGTTAAATACAGGCGCTTCATAGCTCGAGTCATAGCAACGTAAAACAAGCGTCGTTCTTCCTCATCTGCCCCAGAGCCATCTTCAAGACTACGCCAGCTTGGAAATACATTTTCCTCACATCCAGTTACAAAGACATGTCCAAACTCAAGCCCTTTAGCACCATGAACAGTCATCAGCGAAACGTCGCCGAGTGAGTCACTTTCCTCAGTGGTCGTATCGAGTGTGACTGACTCCAAAAACTCTCCGAGTCCGGCTTGTGGATGGTCGCCCTCAAATTGTGCGATGGCATTACCAAGCTCTTGAATATTTTCCATGCGCGCAAGACTTTCATGGTCCTTGGCGGCTTTTAGAGAGTCCCAGTAACCAGACTCATGGAGTGCTCTTTCAAATAAGTCACTAGGCTTAGCCTTTTGCTCATTAAGGGCAATGAGCTCTTGAACAAATGATACGAAGGTCGTTAGTGATGACTTTACCTTAGCTGTGATGCGGATGTGCGAGAAAGCACTGAAATCAACAACCAAAGACTCAAGTGCTTCCCATAAACTTTTTCCACTTCGAACTGCTTCATCTTCAAGTTTTCGAAGTGAAGTGGCACCTATGCCCCTCACGGGAACATTAATAATACGTGACAGACTCAAGCTATCCTTCGGGTTCACAACTAACTTCAGGTAGGCCATTAAGTCCTTAACTTCTTTTCTTTCGTAGAACTTAATCCCGCCAATGACTCGATAGCGAATATTAATCTGCCTTAAAGCGTCTTCTATTATTCTTGACTGGGAATTTGCGCGATAAAAGATAGCCATGTCTGTATATGGAATGCTTTCACTCCTCGCTAGTCTTACTATCTCTTTGGCAATCCATTCTGCTTCTTTTTTATCTGACTCATTTTCAATAACACGAATAGATTCACCATCCGCGTTGTCAGTCCACATTGTTTTGCCTTTACGCTGCGTATTTCTAGCAATGACATGTGAAGCGGCTTCAATGATGTTTTTACTTGATCGATAGTTTTGCTCAAGTCTTAGAATTTTTGCTTTAGGAAAGTTTTCTTCGAAATCTAATATGTTTCGAATATCCGCCCCTCGCCAAGAGTATATAGACTGATCTTCATCACCAACAACACAAAGATTGCTATGCTGGCTTGCTAGAAGTGTGACGAGGTCAAACTGACAACGGTTAGTATCTTGATACTCATCGACTAAAAGATATCTAAAACGATCTTGATAGCGTTTTAGAACATCTGGATACTTACTAAAAAGCTCTAGTACACCTGTAATTAAGCCTCCAAAGTCGGTGGCATTGGCACGATGGAGTTCTTCCGTGTATTCCAAAAAGTATGAGTAAAACGGATCACTCTCATCTATGTCTAAGTCGTGGTCTTTGCGGCCTGGCCAGTAGCCATTATGATGAAGTTGTTCAATATAATAGAGCACATCTTTAGGGTTAAGCTCTTTTGGTCCAATCCCACGTCGACCTAAAACCTGCTTCATGAGGGCTTTACTCTCTGTACCGTCATAAATAGTGAAACTTCGAGACAGACCGATAAAGTCTGCCTCCTGTCTGAGTACACGTGCACAAAAAGCATGAAACGTCGTAACCTGCAAGGCTCCGATATCGAGTCCAGTCATTTGCGAGATTCGCTCACGCATCTCGCGTGCCGCTTTGTTTGAGAATGTCAGCGCTAGTATGCGAAATGGACTGACTTGCATGTCGTCCATCAAGTAAGCAATCCGAGTCACTAGCGTTTTAGTCTTACCTGATCCTGCTCCGGCCAAAACCATAACCGGACCATCAATGGACTCAACCGCTGCTTTTTGTTGTGAATTTAAGCCTTCCAACAAATTGCTCACGGCTACTCCACCGTAACAGACTTGGCGAGATTTCTCGGCTTATCAATATCAGTTCCTTTGAACTTAGCCATATAATAAGCCAGTAGCTGGTTGGCGACATTGCAATAGATCGCACCTAACTCATCTAGCCCTTCATAATTAAGCGGGAAGAAATAATCGGCAACTCGCTTAGAATTGGCATCGCCTTCAGGACCTAGAACGACAATTTTTCCTTTTCTTGCCTTAATTTCTTCGACATTAGAAATCGTCTTATCTAATAGTTCTGGGGAAACTAAAGCGATATTGACCATCTCTTCATCAATGAGGGCAATAGGCCCGTGCTTAAGCTCACCTGAAGCGTAACCCTCAGCATGGACATAGGCGATTTCTTTTAACTTCAAAGCTCCTTCCAATGCCACTGGAAAGAGTGAGCCACGACCGGTATAGAAGAAACCTTTATAATTATGAATTGACTCTGCAATTGATTTCAATTCTTCAGCACGTGATAAAAGCTCATCAATACGTGTCGCAAGCAAATTGAATTTGTCTTTCAATTTTGACTTATCCTGTCCATCGCCAATGGCATGAGACAAGAGTCTTCCCGTTAATGCTTGCTGGGTAAAGGCCTTTGTTGATGCCACACCAATTTCAATCCCAGCACGAATCAGCAAATTAAAGTTACAGTCTCTAAAGAGCGTTGAGCCTTCAACGTTAACGATGGAAACTGTTGCTATTTTCTCATCTCGACATAATGCTTGTGCCGCTAACGTATCTGCTGTATCGCCAGATTGTGATACGAATAAGCCAACATCGTTTTTTAAAATGAGTGGATTGCGATAACGAAACTCACTGGCAAGATCAACCTGACAAGGTATTCGGTTAAACTTCTCAATAAAGTCTTTAACAACCAGTCCAGCGTAATAAGCTGTACCACAAGCATTAACTAAGAAGCGCCCAGGTTTTAACTCTCCAACTTTATTTAAAATACTAGAGCCTTCACCATCGAAATAGTATTTGGTTAAGCCTCTTATTAGTCCTGGTTGCTCATAGATTTCTTTGAGCATGAAGTGATCAAAGCTGCCTTTGTCTGAAACCTCAAGAGACATCTCTTGTTTTTTAGACATATAGCGCTCTGACTTCTCTCCATTTAACTCATAAAAATTAATGATATTTTTATTGCCGGCACTCAAGTGACAAATGACGCCGTCTTGTGGAAAGTAAAGTTTGTCAGCAAATCCCACTAGCGCATAAGGGTCTGAAGAAACCAGCGCATCTGAGTTTACCTCATGAATGCCACACACAAGTGGTGCACCTTTTTTGATGGCCCATATATCTGATGTCTTTGAATCAAGAATTACAAAAGCCGAGTTGCCATGAAGTTGTTCAAATGAATGTGTAATGGCACTTTGTAATGCCGTACCTTTAGCGACTGCAAGAGAAAGCATGGCCAAGAAAACTTCGGAGTCCGTTTGAGATCTAAACTTATATCCCTGCTTAATTAAATCTGCGCGCAAGCTTTCTGCGTTTTCAATAATCCCGTTGTGAACAATTGAAATTCCCCCATCAGTATGTGGGTGTGAATTCGCATCGCTCACTTCACCATGGGTAGCCCAACGAGTGTGACCAATGCATGACAATGCATTCACAGCTTTTGTCTGACCTAGAAATTCAACTAAGTTTTCGAGCTTTCCTTCTTTTTTGAAAATCTCAAGCGCGCCATCTTGATTATTGAAACTTATTCCTGCGGAGTCATAGCCACGATATTCGAGGCGCTTTAAACCTTCGAGAACTAGATCGATTGAGTGACTTGATCCGAGATGACCGACAATCCCACACATAGAGATACCCCGCATTGCGGCAAATGGTTATTTAAAACTCACTAACCATAGCATTTACGGGGTGTAATTCACAATTAATCGTTCTTTTTCGAACTCTTAATGAAGCGCTTGGCCATGCCTTTTTTTGTAACCTGCTTAGACCTAGCAATGGCAAAATCTCCAGCTTCCATATCTTGATTAATACTAGAGCCGCTGGCGACATAACAGCCATCACCAATATTGATTGGCGCGATCATTTGGCTGTCTGAGCCTATAAAGCTGTCTTTACCAATAATTGTTTTATGTTTTTGTGCGCCGTCATAATTACAGGTAATAAAGCCACAACCAATATTAGTTCTCGCTCCAATTTCGGCGTCACCTACATACGAAAGGTGACTCACTTTGACCTCTTCTTGTAGCACCGCTTTCTTGGTTTCTACGAAGTTGCCAATTTTTGATCTAGCCCCAACCACCGTTCCTTCACGCAATCTGGCAAAGGGACCAACACTTGCCTCTTCCGCGACATGGGCTTTTTCAAGGTAGGAGTAAGCTAAAATTTTAGAGTTACTCGCGATTGAACTGTCTTTAACAATCACTCCTGACTCGAGGATCACATTATCACCAATGACGGTATCACCCTCTAATACACATCCAGGATAAATCTGAACCCCCTCACCTAGCGCGACGGTATCGTCGATAAGAACTTGGTCTGCCGCCATAAAACGTACGCCATTTTCTCTGGCGTTTGCGATGTAGCGAGCGCGCAGTTGCTTTTGTGCATCTTCCAGATGAGCAATCGTATTCACACCTGCAAAGGGACTTTTATCACTAAAAGTAATTGCCTTAACATTTCGATCATCTTGAAAGAGATCTGTAAGGTAGAATTCTTTTGATTTATTTTCAGACTTTAATTCAAATAAATACTTTGAAATAAAGTCTGTCTTCATCACATAAAGACCAGAGTTTACCTCTGTAATTTTTCTTTGCTCATCACTTGCATCTTTTTCTTCAACAATATGAAAGCCTTGCTTAGCACGAACGATTCGACCATAACCCTTTGGCTTATCTTCAACGAAAGTTGCCGCCACAGCATCTAGGTTTTCACTCTCAAGAATGTTTACCAAACTCGTGATTTCGCTCTCTGTAATTAGCGGCGTATCAGCACACAAAACGATTGTGTATTTTCTATTTTTAGCATCGCTAATATCATTGAAATAAGAGCGAAGTGCATCAGCTGTTCCGATTTGTTGTTTTTGAAAAGCACTCTCCCAGGGTTTATCGCTCCAGGTTTTATGCATATGCGCTTCAACTAGCTCTTTGCCATGACCAAGTACGAGACAAATCTTTCCTGTGCGCTTGTGACGCTCTAAAAAGTCGGCGGCTGCACCAAAGGAATAGTCCATCATCTTGCGCCCACTCATAGGCGCCAGAGGTTTAGGCAGAGGCATTTTAAGCCTAGTCCCCGCTCCTGCGGCCAAAATAACTATACCAAATTCATCCACTTTAACTCCCGAGTGTTTCGCTAGGGCAATACCCTCAAAGCGTGTCCCAGTAACACATTCAGTAGTGTTTAAAGCCTATCAGACTCAAGAAAATTACTACTAAATGAACTCTAAGTACGCTCAAGTATACAAAAAAAAATGCATTTTATGCGCGAATTATTTAAAGACTAATCGCAAATACCCCGATTCATATCATGCAAAGCGAAGAACGCGCCAGAGTTTCAAGGTTGGAGGAAACAATATGGTAACAAACTACGAGGGTGAGAGCATTGAGTTCAAGGATACCCTGCCGCTGTTGCCCATTCGCGACATCGTAGTCTACCCCTTTATGATACTTCCGTTGTTTGTAGGCCGCGAGGCTTCCATTGCAGCAGTCGAGCATGCGCTTGAGAGTACTGATCGTATGATCCTTCTTGCTAGTCAAAAGGATATTACGGCAGAGTGCCCAGAGCCATCTGAGATCTATGAGTTGGGAACGATTGCAATGATCATGCGTATGCGCAAGCTACCAGACGGTCGTGTGAAAATTTTGGTGCAAGGCTTATCAAAAGCTCGAATCATTTCATTTGATCAAACAGAACCTTTCTATACGACTAAGATCGCGAAAGTTTCTGATCAATCATGTCAAGACGAAGCAGTTGCGATTGGTGCTCTTATGCGCACAATTCGCGAACAACTTGAGAGAGTCATCTCTCTTGGAAAAGTTTTATCGCCTGACATCCTAACAGTGCTTGATGATATTAAGGAGCCTGGTCGCCTAGCCGATCTCGTTGCCTCTAATCTCAACCTGCATGTTGCAGAGGCACAAGGTATTCTAGAAACACTAGACCCTACTGATCGCCTGAATCGAATTAATGACATTCTTACTCGTGAACTCGAAATTCTCGCCATGCAGGCCAAGATTAGAACGGCCGCAAAAGATGAAATTTCTAAATCACAAAAAGAATATTTCCTACGCGAACAGATTAAAGCTATTAAGTCTGAACTAGGCGATGGTGAAGCACCAAGCGCTGAACCAGAAGATGAGTTTGGTGAGTTCCGTGAAAAAATCGCCCGCGCAGCTATGCCGGAAGAAGTTGAAAAGGAAGCAACGAAGCAACTACTTCGTTTAGAAAAAATGCATCCTGATTCATCTGAAAGTGCGATTATTCGCAGCTATCTCGAGTGGATGGTCGATCTACCTTGGTCTGTCGCGAGTGAAGATAAAATTGATATCGACGGCGCACTTGAGATTTTAAACGAAGACCATTTTGATCTTCATAAAGTTAAAGAGCGTATCCTTGAATATCTTGCCGTAAGACAGCTTAAAGGCAAGGACATGAAAGGACCGATCCTATGTCTTTCAGGCCCTCCTGGTGTTGGTAAAACATCACTTGGAAAAAGTATTGCTAAATCAATAGGCAGAGAATTTATTCGCATTAGTCTTGGCGGTGTCAAAGATGAAGCTGAAATTCGCGGTCATAGAAGAACTTATGTTGGCTCCATGCCTGGTCGTTTAGTTCAAGCTCTTAAACAAGCTGGAACAAATAATCCAGTCGTGCTTCTCGATGAGATCGACAAGCTTGGCGGGGACTATAAAGGTGATCCAGCTTCAGCTCTACTTGAAGTATTAGATCCAGAGCAAAACTGTAATTTCCGCGACCATTACTTGAATGTTCCATTTGATTTATCGAATGTAATGTTCATTGCAACAGCTAACGTTCTTGAACAAATTCCAGGACCTCTTAGAGATCGTATGGAAGTCATCAATCTTTCTGGTTACACCCAAGAAGAAAAAGTCGCTATTTCTAAGAAATACCTCATTCCTAAGCAACTTAAGGAAAACGGTATTTCTACAGATCATATCGAATTCACTGATGAAGCTGTTGAGAGTGTTATTAAACACTTCACGGCCGAAGCTGGTCTTAGAAATCTTGAGCGTCGTATTGGTGCACTTTGCAGAAAGGTTGCCATGAAGATTGCTAAAGGTGAGCAAAGTAAAACTCACTTACTGCATGATACAGTCATTAAGTTTTTAGGCCCACCTATTTACACTAAAGATGACGAAAAACAATACGACGAAGTTGGGGTCGCGACAGGTCTCGCCTGGACATCAGTTGGTGGACAAGTTTTACCAGTCGAGACAACCAAGATGAAAGGAAAGGGTTTAACCCTTACCGGTCAACTTGGGGAAGTTATGAAAGAGTCTGCTCAAACGGCCATCGGCTTCATTCGCTCAAAAGCTGATGAACTTGGTGTCGATGAGGACTTCTTTGATAAGTACGAACTCCACGTTCATCTTCCTGCTGGTGCTATTCCTAAAGATGGCCCATCAGCTGGTATTACTTTGGCCACGGCCATAATCTCTTTGCTTTCTGGCTTTCCAGTCAGCAGAAAGGTTGCCATGACGGGTGAAATCACCTTAACCGGCAAGGTTCTACCAATCGGTGGTCTAAAAGAAAAAGCATTGGCGGCCATGAGAATGAATATCGATACGGTGATCATTCCTTGGAAAAATAAGAAAGACCTGGCAGATATTCCACCAGAGTTCCTAGCCAAAATTAACTTTATCCCGGTTCAAACCATTGATGAAGTTTTGGAAGTGGCACTTGTTGGATGGAAAGAGCATATGGCTCGCCATAAGCGTAAGTCAGAGACAAAGAAAAAGATCAGCCAACCACCTGCAGCAGCATAAAAAAATATCCTTCGTTGGAAGCATGGAGTTTTTCGTTTAGTATTAAATGAAAACTCGCTTTCAGCGGAGGCATTTTGTCCGAACAACACGCTCAAGAATTCAAAATAGTCATTGTCGATGATGCCGATTTCTCAAAGAGAACAACCGCTAAGATATTAGAGGACGCAGGCTACAATGTGGCGGCTACGGCTTCATCATCTGAAGAAGGTTTAAGAGCTTTTGGCTCAATTGCCAGCATCTCACTATTCATCATTGATATTGTTATGCCTGGTTCAAGTGGATTGCAGCTGGCTCAGCGCCTCAGTGAACTTAAATTTAAGGGGGCTATCATTATGATGTCCTCTCTTTCTATGGAATCTGTCATGATTGAAGCCCTCTCAGTAGGCGCTGTCGATTATTTAAAAAAACCTTTTTCTCCAAAAGACCTCTTAAAGGCGGTTCAAAAAGTTGAAGAAGAATTGGGCAAGGATAGAATATGATTAGTTTTGTGCTGAAGCCGCTTTTTTGGTTCACTCTAAGTTTTCTTGTTTTAAGTGTTCCGATCGAAGATAAGCCTTTATTCGATCATATATCCTCTGTCTTTGGGCCTACCGCTCGTGGAGTCATCAATGACTTTAACAATAGGGCTGAAGAGACGGTCAAAGTTGGTAAAAAAGCTCTTAATCAACTTTTCCAAAGCATTCCCAAGAGTGCTGACAAGGTTGAAGTCAGGCAGTCTGGTACCGCTAGAGAGAAAGCGCCTGATGATGAGTACACAATCGAAGAGCGACAATTACTCGAACAAATTCTTAGCCAATAAAAAAAGCCCGGATATACCGGGCTTTTTTTAGAACATTTAACTTTTGATTAACGTTCTGAAGATTCGCTTACTTCTACTTCTGCAGATGAAGTTGAAGCTACAGTTGCTGATGTTGCACGATTTGACTGAACCATTGATGAACAATCCGCAGATCCTTCTCCAAGTTCAGCTGCAAAAGAAACGTTAACAGCAAAAGTTAGGGCGATAATTGTAAATAGTGCTTTCATAGTCTTTCTCCTCTTCATGGTTGTTGCCTATATAGAATGCAGCAACCGTGCCAAGATTTTTAACCTATAAATAGGTACTTAGAGAGTAGAATTTGAATATTTTTCCGACACTGACTATTTTATCTACAAAAAAGTCACTCAGCTCAGCCATTTCATCATCCAAGCTAACGGAGCTAACTTACCGGAATATGGTGGATAGCGTAGCTTAAGATCGAAAATGAAGAATCTTCGAAGCACTGACTTCTGATGGCTGAAGATTTTGAACGATGTATGGCCGTGATAAGCGCCCATGCCCGATTCGCCGACCCCACCAAAAGGCAGATCAGGGTTAGACAGATGCATAAGACAATCATTGAGGCAGATCCCACCGGCCTGAACCTCTTTGGCAAAGCGATCGAGCATATTTTGGTCATCACTAAAGAGATAGGCCGCAAGTGGATGATCTCGACGGGCTATGACTTTAAGTGCGTTATCGAAACTATCTGTCTCGATGATGGGCAAAATGGGGCCAAAGATCTCCTCTTGCATCACAGGGTGATCAAAATCGGCACTTATAACAGTAGGCTCTATAAAGCATTTTGCTTCATCAGAGTTGCCACCGAAGATAATATCTTTTTTGCTATAGAGTCCCTTCAGGCGATTAAAATGTCTGAGATTAATAATTTTGCCATAATCGGGAGATGAGGCGGCATCGCCGTAAAACTCTTTAACGACTTTATTGAGCTCATTGAGAAGTTTATCTTTCAGCCCACGCTCAACTAAAACATAGTCCGGGGCAACGCAAGTCTGACCGGCATTAAACCACTTTCCCCAGGCTATTCGCCTCGCTGCAACTTCAAGGTTTGTAAGGCCGGCTACCACACAAGGACTTTTACCACCTAACTCTAGAGTTACTGGTGTTAGATTCTTAGCAGCTTTCTCCATGACGATGCGCCCGACGTGACCATTGCCGGTGTAAAAAATATGATCAAAATGTTGATCCAAAAGTTTCGTTGTCTGTTCAACTCCACCATTTACAACATTCACGAGCCTTGGATCGAAGGTTTCCCGCACAATGCGAGTTATCACGGCGGCCGTAGCTGGTGCCAGCTCGGATGGCTTTAAGATGACCTGATTGCCCGCCGCTAAGGCGCCGACGAGGGGAGATAACAGCAACTGGAAAGGATAATTCCAAGGAGAGATGATTAAGACTTTTCCCAGTGGATTAGACACGATAAAGCTTCTAGCTGGCAGTAATATCCACGGCGATGAAACTCGCTTTGGTTTCATCCACTTTTTGAGGCTCTTTAATGTGTGGGAGATTTCATTTTGAACGAAGCCAATTTCTGCAATTTGTGCCTCAAGCTTATTCTTTCCAAGATCTTCAAATAACGCCCCGGCAATGGCCTCTGAATGAGTTGAGATGGCCTTTGAGAGCTTTTTAAGTGCATCAACCCGTTGATCGTAGGAGCTGATTAAGCTCGCCGCTGAGCTTGAGTTTTGCAGCGTCACAATCTCACTTACTAGTGCCAAGTTAGTTTCAATTGAAATCGAATCAGTCATAAAGCCTCCAAAGCACCTTAAGTATCCCCTCAAGAGCTCACAGCTTCAAGTAAAACAAAAAAGCCCACCATTCGGTGGGCCTTAACCATGAATTGAATTAATTAAGTCGGACTATTATCTTTCAGAGCTTGAAGAAGAAGAAGATTGCTCAACTTCAGAAGACTGACCATCAGATAGAGTTTGTTGAAAACGACTAGACTGTTGTGTGCTTACACAATCAGAGGCCATATTCTCACCAAGCTCGCCAGCGAAAGATACACCTGTTACTAGTAGTGACAAAAATAGTACTGAGATAAACTTTTTCATATATTCCCCCTAAAACATTAAATAGGTTTGTTAAGTTGTTTCTAGTATTGAATGCATGAGATGTGCCAAAGAACTCAATTAACAAATCAATCAGTTAGGGGGAGGAAATTGTTTAAAGTTTGGACGGCCGCTAAAAAAAAAGCCCTTCCGAAGAAGGGCTTAGAGATAAATCTTTTTGTGGAGCTAAGAATTAACGGCCTGAACCATTCCCTTCTTCACTCTCTTCTGACTCAATCACGACCGTTGACGCGTTACCACGGCTTCCATCGTTGATTGCCTCACAATCTTCAGCAGAAACAGGCGTAGAAACTGTAAATACGACCATTAGTAATGCAAGTAAGCTTAAAAATTTCATATCCTTCTCCGTCTCTTCGCCTTGTGTGTAGGCTTATTCTTTTACCTAGTATAAATCAATTCACTCTTCATTCAAAAATTCATGCCCTTTACGGCGATTCAATTACTTAGAGTGCCTTTATAAATCGGCACTCTAGCCGAATTACATATTCAGGTTAACCCCAGCTGGCTTCACAATCGAAAGCAATGACTGGAACGCTTGAGTAACTTGTAGAGCCATCTTATGACCGGCCTTAGACTCAACCTTCTTAATCTCACCATAGTTGTCATAAGACACGTTGATCTTACCGACGTTATCCATTTGGATCTCAACAGGCTTTCCAAGAGCATTGTACTTAAAGCTTAGTGTGCGCTTCTCGTTTGTCTTCTTGTTGTTGTCTAGCATCTTTGTAATACGACCTTGACGATCATAGAGAAGAAGAACCGACATCCCGTGATCATTGACCGCTTTTGAGAGGTTACCGTTCTTGTCATACTCAAAGTTCGTCCAACCCTTATTAGAGTTCACTTTTGTGATTTTGTTAAATTGCGGATGATACTCAAGCTTAACAAACTCACCATTGTTTGATGCCTTATTCTTTAGAAGACCATTTTCATGATAATCAAAAGTCGTTACGCGATCACCACGAATAATTTTCGAAGGCAAAGAACAACACTCTGTATAGAACGTTTCAGTCTTAAGACCATTAATCTCAGTTAGAATTCTATACGTGTAATCAGACCCATCTGGGCGAGACTTAATCTCATACTCATAGCGATTAGCTACTTCTTTACCAGATACACCTTTTTTCTTAACAATCGTCCAATAGTGATACTCAGGGTTTTTCGGATTAGACCCATAGTCATACTTTGTTACTTCACCATTACGACTTGTGATCTCTTCAACGAATTGAGTCTTAGCTGTGTACTTAATCTGCATCTTTGAATCATCAGCGTAAGCAATTGATGAAAGATTGTGATTCGTATCATAGCCATAAGTAAACTTGTTGCCGCCAACGTCAGTACTTTCAATTAGGTCATCGCCTTTATACTTATAAAATGTTTTCTTATCTCCTGCTGACCAAACGTGCTTAACTTTGCCGTCTGCATACCAGTCAAAGAATAGTTGCTTCGCCTGAGAGTCCTTAATAGACTTAAGAGTCTTACCTTCGTAGACGAAGTCTACAGAATAGCCATACTTATTCTTAATCTTTAAAAGCTTTCCGTCTGAATTAAAAACTTCTTCTTTTCCGTCGTTAAAGACTCTTTTGTAACCATCTTTCAGAACGTGAAGCTCTTGAATACCGCGAGTATTTGAAAAGAGTTTTGAACCTGAAGCCAACTCGGCCTTGACATCAAACTTACGGCCATAAGCCTGGCGAAGCTCAGCATCGCTCTTAAGCTTTTCAATTAAAGACTCAGCTACTTGGGCGGTGATGGTTGTTTTCTTTCTCATCGCCTCTACAATTCTTTTTGCAGCAGCTGCAGGATCAACATTTTCTTTTGGTGTAAATCGCGTGGTAGCACCTGAACCATTTTCATGAACCACAACTGATCCATCAGCGCCAACACTCAAATATGTCTCAAAGTCTGAGCCCCAACCAAAACCAAACCAACCCTTCTCTGTTGATTTCGAGTTATAGGTTCTTGCGATCTCTAAATCCTGACCACCGCCTGGAACGATAATATCAGTATAGGAGATATAGAAATTTCCGTTCTTAAGGTTCACACCAGACCAAGCTAGTGCAGGTAGAAGTAGTAGAACCAAAAACGCTTTAAACAGTTTCATCGAAACACCCTCTTTATTCATCTTTCAGGAAAAGGTTTCTCTCTCATAGCCATATCGTCACAAACGACCCATGGCCTTAGCTAAATTAAATCGATTATATCTTAATTTTAACAATCTTCAGAATGACAAAGCCCCCGGCAAGATCGAACAAAAGGGCCAAAAACAGCGCTACCCAGCCCAAAGGGTGCGTAAACATTGGCTTCATCATTTCAGGATCACTGAGTGTAAAGATCAGGCATATGGCCCAAGGCATGGCAAATATTGTTGCTCCTTGGAACATACCTTGAGCAATGTAAGTGTCTATTTTTTGTTTGAGGCGAACTCGTTCACGAATAACATCGACAATAGTGTCAAAAACTTCGGCAAGATTACCACCGGTTTCGCGCAAAATATTGACACTTGCAACGAACATTTCGTTATCTTCTGTAGGAATACGCTTCACTAGCCCTTCAAAACACTCTTCTAGTGGTACACCAATTTTATTTTGCTGGAGAATCATATTGAATTCTTGGCTAACAGGTGTGGGCATCTCATCGACCACCAGTCCGATGGACTGGGGAAGGGACAAACCGGCCCGAATACCGTTAGCCAGCAATTGCATTGCATCGACCATCTGGCCTTCGTACTGCTTGATGCGTTTTTCAATCATGAAATCAATAAATGGCTTAGGAAGTTTGAAACCGAGAAAGATGACCACTGCACCAAGAATGAGCCCTGGTATCCATGCACCTAAAAATCCCAACAAGGAAATAATGAATAAGCCTGGAACAAATGAGCAGCAAAGAAGTAGATAAGTAATTTTTTGTGGTTCAACCTCAATGAAGAGAAGTTCTAATTTCTCTAAAATATAAGTTCTTGTTCCAATCGTTTGCTTTTCAATCCAATCAAAAATATTAACGCTGTACTTGAAAGCTACCAGGAAAATAAGTAATCCCGAAACAATCATGATGCCATTAGGACCAAGCAATCTAACAAAAATATCCATTACTTGTTATCTCCTACTTAGCGCCTACAGGTTTTTTTGTAGAACTAGCTTGGGGCTTAGCTGGAGCCGGTGCTGCTTTAGGTGCTGGCGGAGCTGCATTACTAAATAGACCTCTTGGAACATTATACCCTTTACGCTCGAGTACCTCGATGAACTTTGGTATAAACCCAGAAGCCTGAAACTCACCAACAATTTTACCGTTTTTATCAATGTCTTTTTGAACGAACGTGAAGATATCTTGCAAGGTAACAACATCGCCTTGCATTCCACCGATTTCAGTTATGTAGGTTACACGCCTAGATCCGTCATCAAGTCGTGATTGTTGAATAATCATATGAACGGCGTTGGCAATCATTTCCCTAATGGCACGAGGGCTTAAACCTGCACCGGCATACTGAACTAAGGTTTCAATACGTCCAATACATTCTCTTGGATTATTTGAGTGAACCGTTGTTAGCGAGCCATCGTGTCCTGTCCCCATGGCCTGAAGCATATCTAGTGTTTCACCACCACGACACTCCCCAACGACAATTCTATCAGGTCTCATACGAAGCGTTTGCTTTACAAGGCAGCGAATATCGATGGCACCATCACCTTCGAGCGAAGGTGGCCTCGTCTCTAGCCTGACAACGTGGTCTTGTGGAAAATCCAGTTCCGCAGCATCTTCACAAGTGATAATTCTTTCATTGGCCTGAATGAAGCCGCCTAAGATATTAATCAAAGTTGTTTTACCTGAGCCGGTACCACCCGATACGATGATATTTTTATGAGCCTCTACAGCGATTCTCAAAAAATCGGCCATATTTTGTGTGACAGAACCAAAGGTCACAAGGTCTTTATAGGTGAGTCTATTTTCTGGAAATTTACGAATGGTGATCGTACAGCCATCAATTGAGCACGGCGGAATAATAGCGTGCACTCTTGAGCCATCGCCTAGTCTAGCATCAACATAAGGAGTCTTTTCGTCAATTCTTCTTCCTATAGGAGCAACAATACGTTCGATAACATTGAGAACTTGTCGATCGTTAGTGAAAGTAATTTCCGACTTACGAATCTTGCCACCTTTTTCATAGAAGATTTTAGACGGACCAACCACCATAATTTCAGAGACTGATGTATCTGCCAAGAGATCCTCTAGAGGACCAAGACCAAGGGCTTCATCAAGAATTTCTTTAACAATCTGATTCATATCTTCACGATTATTAAGAATTCCCTTGGTATCCTCTTTGCCAAGAATGTCGACTACAGCTTTTTTAGTTTGCTCTCTTAAAATGATCTTTGCTTTAGGATCATTATCATCACTTTTCTTGAGATCCATCTCTTCAACTAGGGCTTTATGGATTCTCGATTTAAGCATGACCCAAGGCTTAGCATCACTTTCTTTACCACCACTTGAAGCGCCAGAGCCCGTTGGCTTGGCAACAGGAGCAGGTCGATTCAATGAAGCAAGCGTCTTTAGAACACTTTTTTGAACAACTTTTCTAACAACGTCGACAACACCTTTAGTGAAAGGGCTGCTTTTAGCTACAAGGACGGCAGGCATCTTACGATTGAGCGCCATAACACAGGTTTGTTCATCTTTAGGAATGGGTGCAAAAACAGGTTTACCCATGGTCTTAGACACAACCTCAGGGGTAACAGGATGACCTTTAACATACTGATTAAGAATAATTTGCAACATATCCTTGGGATACATCATAGTGACGAGGTCATTAAATAAACGTTTTGTCTGATTGAGAGCTAGAATATCTGGAGTGACAACCAGGAAAACCATTGTTGTGTACTCTAAGGCTTTTTGTGCCAATGGAGTCACTTCACTGCCTAGATCAATAATGGTTAACGGAAAAATATTTGTAATAGACTTTAGCGTTTTCCCCAAGCCCTCGATATTGATATTCTCAGAGGCGCTAGGGTCGTTAGGCATACCAATATAACTCACGCCACTTGGATGTGCCGTAACAAAGGTTGCAATACTTCTTGGATCAATAGCGCCGTTAAATTCGGATAAGTCCTTAACAGTCTTTTTACCGCTAATGCCTGTAATTAAATTTAGATCTCCACTAGCACGTTGATCAAAATCAAGGAGACAGACCTTTGACTTTGTTTCACTGGTCCATGCAAACGCAAGATTAGCTGCGACTTGGCTTTTGCCTTGTCCGCCCTTTCCACCCATAATTGCAATAATATGACCTGACACTGTTAGCGACTCCTGCGACGAAACTTGCGCTGAATTTCTTCTGAACCGTCAGTAATATTGTCCAAAATCTCTGGTGTAATAAACATAGCGAATTGGCTTTTATTGGTTGAGTAATCTTTTGAACGATTAAAGGAAAACAGAGGAATGCCACCACCTTGAACTTCAGTGGTCGATGGCTTGTCATACTCAGTACTCGAGTTGTTGACGACGATACCACCAATAACCGCACTCTCTTTGGACTTAACAACGACTCTGGTTGAAAGTTGATTGGTTTGCTTTGAGCTGGTGTTACCTGCAACTGTACTACTCACTCCGAGACTAATTCCAAGATGAACTTTTTCTTCAGGAAAAGTTTCGGCTTTAATCTTGAGCTGAAAGCCAACAGTATTTTCCTGAGGCCGTGCAAATTCGCCTGAACCAACGCTAAAGGTTTCGGTGTTTGTTTTATTGAGTTCTGAATCTGCCGTATCTTTGTCCTTCACAATAATGACACCTGATTGGACGACACGTGCATAACCTGCACTTTTAGCACTCTGCAGTTTAGGAAATAAATTTGAAATAGTTGCCTGAAGTGTTCCTTGTGAGCCGGTAGAAACACCACCGCCTGAGACTTTGCCAATATTAATTTCGCCACCAGTACCAGTTCTTAAGGGCTGCCACTCAAAGCCAAATATCTTCTTATAGTTTTTAGTCAGCTCGACAAACTGAGCGGTAATTTTAATCATTTTTGGAACTTCTGGTGGCTGAGACTTAGGATTAATTTGAATCAAAGTTTCAATAATCCCTTTGAAGTTATTTTGCTGAACCGAGTCCGTTCTTCTTGCCAAGCTCTCAATGCGATCAGGTAGATAAATCTTGGCGATTTGAAGTGCTCGCTTAGCTTCATCTTCAGAGGCAACGATACCCTCTAAAATAAACGAGCCATTGACTACCCTTACATTCACATCACGCATGCCGCTTTTTTGAATTTCTTCTTGCATTTTCCGAGCGATAATCAACTGTGTTTGTGGCGATAACTCGACCAGCATCAAGACTTCTCTAAACTTATCTGTTTCTAGAATCGTAACAACTCGCCCGATATCACCAGGGACAACGATCTGTCCGCCGATAAAAACTTGGTCATTAATGAGTCCAATCTCTAATCCTTCAACATCTCCGACAAACTCACGAAGCTCTTGAAGTATCTTTGATTTTCCTGTTTCAGTTACATTAACTAGGTAACGTTTTTTAATATCGCCGGTTGCCTGATCTCGGACGATGATGTCCGTTTTGCCTGCTTTTAAGCCGATCAACACAAGTTCGCGTTTCGCAGGAACAAGTGTGTATCTTAAAATTTGATCGGAGCTCACCTGGATATTTCCGGGAATAAAATCCATCTGCAAAATCTTACTGATGCCAATCACAACTTCTACTTCTTCTTCATTGCCTTTATCACTAGCCTGCCCAAACGCAATCTGCGAAATAAAAAGGAAAGAGAGTAGAGTTAAGAGAAACTTGTTCATTGACCTGCCTGTTTGTTTTGATCAGAGAAATAAGTTCTCGCCTCAGCAGCATCTTCACCGAGGATGTCAAAAAGTCTTGTCGGTTTAATATTGATAATTTCGTTATCATTATTATTTCGAAGTGAGATTGTTGGTCTACGACCGCTATAGCTCAAGACGTGAGTGAGTTTTTGAACTTGGTAGGGATCGAGCTCCAATGTAATAGTATTGTACTGACTATATGTTGAGAGCTTCATTGCCTTGATCTCTCTTGGCGTTTTAATACCAATAATCGGAATATTATTAGTAATGCTCATACCAGTTGAGAGAACATAGACGTTTTGCAAAATAGTCATAATTTTTTGAAGATCTTTTCGACCTGCTGAGAAATCAATCGCGGCGACAATATCAACGCGATCACCTGGCTTAATCAAGCGACTCACGGCCGACTCATCGGTGATCGTCATGGCAAAGGCACGCTTACCAGCACTCACCTGACGAGAAAGACCTGTTCCAGTCCCCGGATAAGTCACTCTAGGCTTTGAAATTTGTTCGCCTTTTAAGATCGGAACTGTGGCAACTGTATTTTCTAGCTCATCAATTTTTCGAAAGGCACCTGGCTGAACGAAGCTTGAAGGTACACTTTGAATAGTTACCTTAGAGTCATCAATTAATTCTAGTTCTTGGATATCGACCTTTGCGACAACAACAGAAGTATTTGTTCCATAGCGTTGATTGATCACTGACTTTTCATCTTCAATATAGGTGTAGACCATAAACATTGAAAATAAAGAAATGATTAGAGCTAGTGTAAATGCGCGAGTGTTCATGCAACTGCCTTAAAATAAGTCTTCTACTTACTCTAAATTTTAGCAAAAATAGTAACTTATAAGACTGACCGGCAAGAACATCCAGACAGAAGTAGACTTATTCGGTTCGTGCGCATTGACGACTAACAGACTCTGGCCAGTTTAGGACATAGGGATTGGCCGATGCCGCCTCAGCCTTAGACCAGGTTCCAGTGCAGACACCAAAAGAGCTATAAATTCGTATAAATTGAGTCTTTCGATCAACTGGATTTGCCTCACGACATTCCTCTTCAATTTCATTGCCAAGAAAACCATAGACTTTCACGCAGGCACCTACCGGACTACCTCCCGATTCCGCAATTGTATCTAGACTCCAACTAAAAGCATCAAGTGATACATGATTAACTCCGTTATTCTTAAAGTCTTCTAGAAATTTAGCGTTTGGAACCATCGTATCGTGAGAGACTGAATAGAAATAATATCCTCTGACTACTTTGAGCTGATTAATACCTAAGTTAATCGCATCTCCATAATCAAAAAGTGATTTTATTAAGAATAAAAAAATTGGCAAAAAGATGATTAGCTCAAAGATTGCTTGTCCCTTTTCATTTTTATTTTTTTTAACAGCCATTGTCCACCAATGTGAAAGCTTTGCCACAGGAACCGGAATCATCGGCAAGTGCGGCCTTACAAGTTCGAGCAGAACATTCCTTACGATCAGGCTCACGGCCAATAAATGATTCCGACTTCATATGCAAAGTTTCAGAGCCTCCAAAGAGTCCGACGCTTGAAAAAGTCGTTTCCCAATCAAAGGTCACCCCTCGCAAAATTCCTTTGCCTTGAGGATCATTTTTTATAAGTAGTGTGGATGAATCAATATTAAGCTGCTTATTGTAGAGACCTACTTTCGTATTACTAAACTCCGGTTCAACCACACTGGTAAAACTGCTTCCAGCGCCACCGGAGTCTTCAAAAGTTAAATAGGCCCTGCTCGCCATATAAGTCGAGTAGTGAACGAGGTATCCCGTAGTATAATTCAGTGCAACTTTTAATGTGTAGATAATTAAGAAGAATGCAAATCCAAAGCTGAATATAAACTCAATCGTTGATTGACCTGACTCATTTCTCAAGTGTTTTTTCATGGGTTAGTTCCCCCAAGATATGTATCTGTGGCACCGATAAATCGTGATCGACCACCTTTGGAATACGAGTCGTGTTGTTCAGGTGTAGTGATGTCTTTTAGGCCAACATCAGGTTCTACTCCTAAGTGTGTAAAACGATAGGAGAACTCCATGCGATGCTTTAATACTTTAAAAAATGAAGAGTCTTCACCTAGAAGATCAGCAAATAATGGGCTACGAAGCACTATTGCCACAAGAAGCATCACGACAGCAAGTAGGAGCACGTACTCAATCGTTGATTGGCCCTTTTGCTGAAGATACTTTTTCATCGTAAACCTGCTTCTATTAAAAACCAAAGCCACGCAGCTAAAATTACCGGCGCATAAGTAAATTTACCACCTAGAAAGTTCTTAAGACTTCCAGCTCTGGCAAAAACAACGACTTTAAAACGCTCCCATTGTGATACGACTCGATAACTGAGAAGTACTCCCCCAACCATAATAGTTAGGGCGCATAGCTTAATCAGAAGTAGCTCATGCAAAGGTTCAGGGATGAGGAGAAAAAGAGAAAATAAATACTTTGAGTCCCCTGCTCCCATAATGTCTAACTTAAAGAGGGCAAAGCCGACAGCAAGGATCGCAATGGGAACAAACCACGTTCTAAACTCGTAGCCGTAGAGATCTTCAAAAATAAAAGGAAGAAAGAGATAGAGTGTAAAGTTGGTAACTGGCCAAATATTCGAGATTTTTTTGGTCTTAAAATCAAACCATGCGACGACAGAAACTTGAAAGGTGATAAAACTTGCAATTAAAGTTTCCATCATTCGCCAAGATCGTTTTTAAAGCTAGAATTTGAAAGTAGGCATGCGTTGGGACAGCTTCCTGTTGTAAGGAAGTGAGTAACTGCATAATTGAGGGATTGAACTCTTCTTGTGATAACTTGGGAAAATTCAGAAATGAAACTTACTAAAATAACCATGACAAACGCGAGTATAAAAATATACTCGATCACAGCTTGTCCGCCTTGTTTCTTGTTAATCGCTCCAGACATGCTAATAGCTTAGCACGTCCTTGCTATTATCAAAGATGGGAGAATTTTTACTCTAACCTAAGGCTTAGTTACCTTGATTAACCTCATTGCCGATATTTGTCGCAAGGTCATTACCCGCATCAAATACGCCAGTTGAGATCTGGGTAAGCTTAGTTACAGCAATATTCTTAAATTTCATAACGATCAAGGCCACAACTGCCACCAATAGGATGTACTCTGTTGATGTCTGACCATTCTCGTCTTTTAAGAACGCGATAACGCTTTTCATTTTATATCTCCTCGTATTCCGCTCCAATATCCCTATCGGAAGTGAACCTCATTTACCTTAATGAAATAATCACTCTGTTTAACCATTTTAACACGAAGCACAAAATCAACCAAGTAAATTAGTCTTGTTTCAAAAAATCAACTAGTTAGCGTGTCAATATGGATATTTTTAGGTCCTACCAATTTATAATTTCGCTCGAGGCCCAGGAGCGATATAATAGTTATGAGCCTTGGGGGCGAACAAGTTGTTTCCGCCCTACAAGATTTTATAAGGGCGCGGTCCCTGATCATGGTGAGCAAGCTCACGCTATGGGCAACCAAAGCACAGTGAGAAGCCTAAAGTGGTTACCAATCGCATCCACCTGTCGAAAGGCGGGCGGAACCTTAAAGTTCCCCAAGGCTCTTCTTTTAACTCATCTTCCTTCAAATTTTTGTGCTCAATGTTGACAGTATCCCTTCTGTTGTCGATCATTAAAGTATGAATAATATTGAAACAATTAATAAGCTTTCTTCCAAATGGATCGAGCAACTTGCTCTTGAAGAAATTAATATGGATGAATCGGGTATTATCCACATGGATGATCACCTTAATCCACATGCTCTTTTGGAAGAGTCATCAATTGATTTCATGAATACTGTTCGAGATCGTTTCGAATTTTATATTAATCGATTCAATCAATACCGTGGTGGCGCAAATGCCGGCGCGCTCATTAAGACATTTAAGATCAGTAATACTGTTAACGACTTTATGATGTTTAGAAACTCTCTGCGCATGATCTTTGCCAGAAGGGCCCATGATGTAATTAGCATTGGTTTTTTATCCAACGGAAAAGACCTTTTTGCACCAAGACTCTCCGACTCAGATACGTATGGTCAACAGATTGGAACGCATGAAGTACGTGCTCATGTCGGACCTTTTAATCAAATCACTTGGCGCTTTCAAGGTGAAGCTGTTGATGTAGATGCACTCGTTAGGCATTATCTCAGTGAATTCATCCGCCAATCTGCTCGCTAGATAAACTTTATCCCTTCGCCGCGACTCGATTTTTTAGCTGTCGTGTCTACAGATGAACCCTGCAATCGCTTAAGCGTAAACTTGAGTGATTCCTCAATGCTTGGCATATCAATATTTAAATAACCTTCTATATTCGAGATATCGAGTTTAAAGGCTAGCTTATCACCTGAGCCAGCACGCATATTATTTTTACTAAGTGGCAATGCCCACTTAGACCTAGTGATAAGATCCTCTTGTGCGCCAAAAACTTCAGCGTATTTTTTAGCAAAATGGTAGTGAGTCATTGCGTCTTTCGTTGATACTTGAAGTAAACGATTACTGACATTTTTCTCTATACAGATTCTGATAATCATCGACAGATAGGCGACATCAAGAAAACCAACCTGCACGTTATCATCCATCGTTGTCGATTGACCATCTGTTAACTTTTTTTGCATCAACTCAAACCATGTTGCTTGAGAAGGATTGATTCCCCGACCATAAATTCGACTGCATCTAAAAATTAAATAATTATGCGAAGTTTTCTGAATATAGAACTCTGCTGCTGCTTGAGTTCTGCCATACGTAGTAATGGCATCTGGGATATCCATTTCTAGATAACTTTTATCCTCGCCTCCAAACACATAACCAGAGGAAATATAGCAAATTTGAGATTTATAGCGCTGACAGTATTCTGCCACGTTAAACAGGCCTGATGTATTGAGTGCATCTGCAAATTCTTCCCTGCGTGCGCACTCTATAACAGATGAAATACCTGCGCAGTAAATAGTGACATCCGGTCTAAATGCGTAGAGAACACTTTGCACTTCTGCTTTAACTAAGACATCACATGGAACGCATAAAACTCCATCAATCTCAATCGGTGTATTGTGATAAGTGCCGATGACTTTATAGTCATCCTTAAAGTGCTCGGCCAAGTTAGAGCCAATAAAGGATGAAACACCCATGATCAGGACGGTGCCCTTTTTTACCTTTGGCTTCATTTTTATAAGATTGCTCACCTATTCATCATACATGGTCGTGAGTCTTTATGGGAGATGGGAAAAAATGCAAAAAAAGACCCGCGGATCATTCGATCCGGGGGTCCTTAGTTCGGAATAATTAATCTAGCCCAGTAACTTCAATGCAACATTCGGGAACTGGTTCGACTGAGCGAGTACTGAGGCACCGGCCTGAACAAGGATATTGTTCTTGGTAAGTTCCGCAGTTTCCTTGGCAACGTCCACGTCGCGAATTCGGGAGTTAGCTGCACTGAGGTTTTCATCACTGATTGCCAGGTTATTAACCGTAGATGACAGTCGGTTTTGCAAAGCACCCATGCTTGCTCTAGTTCCGTTGATTCGCACGAGGGCATCATCAAGACGCTGTAGCGTCGTTTGAGCTCCCACTTTAGTTGCAACTGACTCTTCTGTGAGTCCAAGCGCTGCCAAAGTTGCGTCTGCTGCTGACCCGTCGTAACGAAGTCTGTCCAAAACTGCATCATTGTTGATGCCGATTTGAAACTCCAGCAATCCGCCTGTGCCATCGAGAAGCTTGACGCCATTGAAATCCGAGCTGCGTGAGATACGATCGACTTCATCTTTAAGGTTCTGAAATTCGATGTCTGTAAATCCACGTTCTTGGTCTCCAACGGTATCAGAAGCGGCTTGGACAGCAAGTTCTCGTAGTCGAATGACGATATTTGAAATTTTACTCAATCCTCCTTCTGCTGTTTGAATGAGAGAGATAGCATCATTGGCGTTCCTGCTAGCTTGTCTCATCCCCCGTATTTGTGCCTTCAAGTTTTCGCTAATCGCAAGACCAGCGGCATCGTCTCCGGCTCGGGTAATCCGCTCCCCTGAAGAGAGCTTTCTCAAGTTATCGTTTAAATTTCTATTTGTTATACCCAATGACCTCTGCGCTGAAAGCGATGCGGTATTGGTGTTTATTCTTAAACCCATATTATCCTCCGTCTAACATCTCTTACCTCCTGTAAGTATTCCTGAACTTCATGTTCGGAAAATTGTTTATAATTTAGTTAACCTTCGTTTTTAAATACACTGAGCCGATCGCGCTATTCCGAAAGCGCGTCTACTACATTTGGGTAATGACTCGGGGTACTTGCAGGTAAGCCCTCTGTCTTTAAACCTCTATCCGTCTCTTAAAGTCATCTTATGCTCCAGTCGTTAAAATTCAGTTAGTCATTCAAAGTTAGCTAAGGGGTTTCCCCGCTTAGCCTCTCGATGCTGACTGGATCAATGACAGGGCACTTGATGTTGAAGAGTTGGCCTGCGATAGTACCGAGGTACCTGCTTGCATCAAGATATTCGACTTAGTAAGCTCTGCTGTTTCAGAGGCAATATCTGTATCGCGAATACGTGAGTTAGCGGCAGACAAGTTTTCAACACTGACAGCAATATTATTCACTGTCGATTGAAGACGGTTTTGAAGAGCACCGAAGTCAGCTCTAATCCCAGAAACACTGATGATCGCTTGATCAATCGATGCTAGTGAGTTTTGTGCTGAAATTTTATCGGCAACACTTGCAAGGTTAAGACCTAGGGCAGCTACGTTAACGTCGGCGCTTGAAGCATCGAATGTTAGACGGTCACTGATAGGGTCATTTCTTGTACCAATTTGGATATCAAAAACTGCACCTGTACCATTTAGAAGTGGCACACGGTTAAATTCAGTTGAGTTTGCGATACGGTCAACTTCTGAAGTTAACTGCTCAAATTCAACATTCAAGAATTTACGTTCTGTTGGCCCGATGGTGTCAGAAGCTGCTTGCACGGCAAGCTCTCGCAAACGGATCATGACGTTGGATACTTCCGACATCGCCCCTTCTGCAATTTGAACTAATGAAATGCCATCTTCGGCGTTACGACCAGCTTGACCTAGGCCTCTAATCTGAGCTTTCAAGTTTTCACTGATTGCCAGACCTGCAGCATCATCACCAGCGCGATTAATTCGCTGACCTGAAGATAACTTCTCTAAAGTCTTGTCCATGGATAGCTTCGTTCCACGCAAATTCCTTTGCGCATTTAACGAAGCAACGTTTGTGTTAATTCGAAGTCCCATCTCAATCCTCCTGATTCGGGTTCTAAGGGAATCCTTCCCCCAGTGGCGCTCGCGTTATGCTTTGGCCCTTCAAGAGACATATCGACTTCTTTTTCGCAGAGCTTTAGATAAATATGACAAAATATTAGACAGTATTTTTCTTCCAAGTTACCGTTTTTATATAAAAACACTAAAAAGAGTAAAAGAGTCTACTAATTATTCTTACAGCTTTTGCCTAAAATAACGACAATGGCCCATCAACTTATTAAAAGTTTAGACACTTCTCAACTCAAACAAGCAATAGCCTTAATAGAGAGCTCGTTTGAATACGAATCTACTTATCATTATAAGGATGATTTTTTTCCACTCTTTAGTAACCATTACGACGCTGGTCACCTCGCCATCATCGATAAGCAAGATGTGATTGCTCATATCGGTTATTGCCTTAGAGAAGTACACATTGCCAACGAAACTTTTAAAGCTGCATTCCTCGGCGCCATAGCTGTTGATAAGGATTATCGTGGCAAAGGACTGTTCAAAGAAGTCTTTACGAAAGCACTAGAGCAGCTTGACCAACAAGTTGATTTCTTTCTTTTATGGTCTGGTGATAATGCCCTCTATGAGAAGTTTGGATTTAATCAGTGTGGACGCATCTATCAAATCGGAAGTGATTTATCTTTTCAAGCGCCACTTAAAGCAAGCTCACTAAGCATTAACGATCTAGCGCAGATGCGCAGTCTCTATGAGTCCTCATGGCCAAATCGCGTTGCTAGAAATCACAAGCAATGGTTATCTCTTCTTGAAATGCCTAGTATCGATATTTACTTAGACAAGAAAGGCGAAACACTACAAAGCTACGCGATTAAAAACAAAGGTTTTGATCTTCAAGGAATCGTTCACGAGTTTGCAAGTAAAGATCTTGATCAGTTTATAGAGAAGTTTAAGTCCAGTGCGATCTGGAGCCCCAAGAGCTTTAACCAACAAGCCCATTCGAAACTCTGGCTCGCCATGGCCAAGCAAAGTTCTCTGTGGAACTCCCAGCGTGGAAATATCGAAGATTTTCTTAACAAGAATGAGTTAATGATCAGCGGTATTGATTCGGTCTAGGTTCTTCTTGTCGAAATCCATGCCCTGGCCAGACACGAAACCGCCAAAAACCAAAAGATCCAAACAATAGGTGGCACCGCTTGTAAGTTAGGCACACTGCTCGTATTGAGCAAGAAGGCACCAGAAAATGAAAAGACTCCGGCCAAGAAACTAAAGCCCAAAAACTCCATTGCTGAAGTCAGCTTACTAACAGCTTCATCTACACCAACGTGCTTTAACTCAAAGGCATACCCACCGCGAGAAAGACTGCGAAGAAACCACTTTGCATGGCGAGGTAAAAGGCGAAGCATGCTAATAAGATCACGCCCGGCCCAAAAGCCTTCTTCCATCAGTTCTTCTTTTGATAAAGACTGTTTTACTAGAGCGCCGATATCTTTTTGTAAAAGAGCAAAGACATCAAGATCATAATCAAGTGCTTTACCAACACCGTCCAATGTCATTAAGGCGCGAAAAACGACAAACCACTCTCTAGGCAAGTAGACTCGATGTTTTTTTAGCGTTTGCAGGATCAAGTGAAAGACTTCACTGTAATTGGTTTGCTGAATTGTTAATCCTATATAAGGAGAAAGCGCAGACCTTACGTCACCAACCAAGACATCCATATCTGGCGGATTGTCATACTCGGCAACATCTAGGAATTCATAAACGAGATTTTCGTAGTTATGCGAAACCAAGGAGTAAACAATGGCAATAAAACTTTGTCTGCCTTTTTTGCCAAGACTTCCAACCAAACCGAAATCAACGACACCGATACGGTTGTCTTCTGACATATAAAAGAGATTTCCACCATGAAGATCAGCATGAAAAAATCCATCGGCCAAGAATGTCTTAATAAATACAGCAACGCCCTTATCTAAGAGAGGTAAGACATTCTCCTTCTCTTTTTCCATAGCAGCGTGGTCACTAAACTTTATTCCCTTTAAAAATTCTGCCACCAGAATATTTTCACGAGTTAAATCACGATAGACCTTGGGCATATAGAATGCTCCATCAGGATCGTGTTTAGCACAATTTTGTTTTAAGCGATCACAATTAAGTGCCTCAACATTAAAGTTAAGCTCATTTTGAAGGCTCGAGGCAAAGTCATTCACCATGCGAGTCACACCAAGGAAGCGAATTTCTTCGCTTATTCTCTCGGCTTGAGTTGTTAAGAATAAAATGATCGAAAAGTCCGTCTGCATCGTTCGCTCAATGCCAGGTCTTCTCACTTTTAAAATAACATCATCACCGTCTTTGAGCTTTGCTTTATAGACGACACCAATGGAAGCAGTTCCAATGGGCTTATCTTCGACATGTGAAAAGACGGCGCTCACTGGTTGCTCAAGCGCTTCTTCAACAGATAACTTTACCTCATTAAAATTGATTGGCTTAACTTGGTCACGCAGTAAGCGCATTTCGGAAATAAAACCTTCATCGAAGATATCTTCTCTGGAACAAAGAAGTTGTCCAAACTTAATAAAGGCAGGACCTAGCTCCTCAAAGCAAAGCCTTAGTCTCGAGCCAATGATTTGACCCCACTCGCGCTCACCTTCTTCTTTCATTTCTTGCTTAATTGTTTTTCTAGCGGCCGGTAAAACAAAGTCTGGCAAATAGGACAGGACACCACCATGGGCCACAAATTCGGCAAATCCGTGACGCGCAAAGATCGTCACAATTTCTCTTAGTCGCGCAACATTTCTAATTGTTTGGCCAAACCTAATGCCGGTTCTAATTGGATCCATGAATTTCCTTTGTTAATACTATTGTAAAGCAAGCCAAGTTGCCGAAAAGGCGGGAGTTTTCTGCCTCGCAAAGTGAATCTTGGGCTTTTGAAGTTCTTTTTAGCCGTGCTAAACTGCTCATTCACAATTTATAGGTGAGAAATTGAAGTTCTTGATTATTTTATTCGGTCTTATGCTTAGCACACTGTCGCATGCCAGTCAGGTATGCTCGCGGGTTGCTTTGGTAAATTATCAAGAAATCTTAGTTGATACTAGTTCAACCCAAAAAGGCGAAGGTCTTAGGTTTTACCTCGAAAAAGATAATGTCGCCAAAAGTTATCTTGATGACTATCAAGAGGGCACTAAAATTAAATGGCAAAATGCGGCCATTGGCACTGTTGGGACAGGAATGATCATCGGCGGTTTATTTGCCAGTGATGGTAGTGATGCAAAAAAGAGTCTTCTCATTGGAGGCGCAGCTATGATTTTAGTTAACTTTTTTGTCGCGCGCACACTTGAATATAATAACGAGCAGAATTTATCTCGCGCTATCGAAGAGTATAACAAGCGAAACCTACCAAAAATCTTATTCTATCCAGATGGGCTTCCAGCTGAAACCGGAACCTCTCCAGGTTTAGGCATGGCCATCTTTAAAGATTGGAGCTTTTGAATGACGACTGCATCTTGTCATCAATGCCACAAAGACACTGGCCTAGAGGCTGGCTCTGCCGTTTTTAGAACCACTGAGTGCCCACACTGCTATGCTGATATGAGATGCTGTTTAATGTGTCGATTTCATGACTCATCAATATATAATGAGTGTCGTGAGACGCAAGCTGATCGTGTCGCTGACAAAAATAAGTCCAACTTTTGTGGCTTTTTTGAATTTTCTGCTAATGGCGCAAATGCAGATATCGCAAACAATCAACTCAGCGCCGCACAGGCACTTTTTAAGAAGTAAGAGGAAATATGAATCAAGAAAATCCCATCACAAAAAGTGGCCTTATTAAGGTTGAAAAAGAACTAGAGCATCTCATCAAGGTTGAGAGAGAAAGTCTTAAGGTTGTTATTGCTGAAGCTAGAGAGCTCGGTGACCTCAAAGAAAATGCAGAGTACCACGCGGCAAAAGAGAAGCAGAGTCATGTCGAAGGCCGTATTGCTCATCTTCAAGCCGTAGTTGCATCATCTCGTGTTGTTGAGGTTGGTAAAGTGAAATCTGATAAGATTGTCTTTGGAGCAACAGTTACACTTTATGACACCAATAAGGATGAAAGTGTAAAATATCAAATTGTTGGCGAAGAAGAGTCAGACTCCAAACTTAGAAAGATTTCCTATAAAAGTCCGCTTGGCAAAGCAATGATCGGCAAAGAAGTTGGAGACACTGTGCTTGTCAAAGCTCCCAAGGGCGATCTTGAATTTGAAGTCGAAGACCTAGAATACATTGACAACAATTAAGGAAATTTCTTTAAACTCACCGCTGCGTTCTCTTTCTAAAAGAGTTACAAAAACAATCGAAGCGCTCGAATCTACCGGGGTAGCAAGTATTTTTGATCTCATGTGGCTGCTGCCACTGCGGGTTCACAAGGTACCACCCATTCAACCCATCTCCATGGCAAAGGATAATACTTATTTTCGTGGTTCAGGCAAGGTTGCCTCGTTTCAATCTAGACCCAACTTTAGGGCCAAAGGAAAGAACAGAGTAGCCTTAAGCAACTTAACAATTATTGTATGTGATCGAGACAATCAAGAAAGCATCCAACTCAAATGGTTTAACTGCTACCCATCGGTCGTTCAAAAGTTACAGAGTCTGGATAGCATAAGTTTTGCCGGTGTTATCCAGTCATTTCAAGGTAACTTACAAATTGTCTCACCTGAGACATCTGATATTGAATCTCTAGATGCGAAGAATTTCATTATTCAATACCCAACAGTCGCTGGAGTCAGCTCAACCAATCTTAAAAAGCTAATCGATAAAATTCCTGAAAGTCTTTGGCACAGTGCTGATGTCTCCATTCCAATTCCATCTGACTTACCTGGATTGATGGAGGCTCTTAGATTTTTACATGCCAAGGTTTCACCAGAGAAGTGGCATGAAGACGCTAAAACCAAGGCGCGAAAAGCATTAGCCTACTATGAGTTTTTTTTCGAGCAAATCAAACATCGCGTTCGAAAAAAGAAGCTCAATCAATCAGCAGCAATCTCCATCTCAAATCAAAACTCAAAGTCTGACCTAGAGCGTTTTTCAGGGTTTTTCCCTTATGAACTCACCTGTGATCAAACCTCAACACTTGAAACTATTTTTAGTGATCTGCAGGGCCCTGGCCCAATGATGAGAATGGTTCAAGGTGACGTTGGCTGCGGCAAAACAACAGTGGCATTTTGCTCAGGATTAAAAGTAATCCAGGCTGGGCACCAAGTTGCGTTGATGGCGCCAACCGAATCACTTGCGCAACAGCATTTCAAAAATCTTCTTGAACTTTCTAAGCTGGCCAATTTTACTCCGGCACTGCTTTTAGGCGGATTTTCAAATTCGCAAAAAACTAGTGTCCTTAGTGGCCTGAAAGAAGGCTCAATCAATTTTGTCGTGGGCACTCACAGTCTATTTCAGGATAGTGTTGAGTTTAAATCACTTGGCTTGGCAATTATCGATGAGCAACATAAGTTTGGCGTAAATCAACGCATTAAACTTGTAGGAAAAACTGAGGGTGCTCACTGCCTCTTAATGTCTGCCACCCCTATACCAAGGTCACTTTCTCTCACTCAATACGGCGATCTTGAGATCTCAATTATTAAAACTCTACCTGGCCATAGAAAGGGATTCAAAACAAAGATTATTACTCCAGATACTTACACAAAGTTTCTATCCTTCATTAAGACTCGACTCTCGATGGGCGAACAAGCTTATATCGTTGTGCCCGCCATTGAAGAAAGCGAAGGGATGGATATCGCTAACTTAAATGAAACTTTACTACGCTTTAAAAAATACTTTCCCGATCATGAGATTCAGGGTTTGCATGGTCAACTTAAGTCAGATGAGAAACAAGCTGTTTTGAATGATTTCACAAAAGGCGACATTGACTTGCTAGTTTCAACAAGTGTGGTTGAAGTCGGCATTGATGTTGAAAATGCTACTGTGATGGCGATCATTAATCCTGAGAGATTTGGCCTTTCATCGCTTCATCAGCTACGAGGTCGAGTCGGCAGAGGCACTAAGCCAGGATTTTGTTTTTTAGTTTGCGATAAAATTCCGAGTGTCGACTCCTTAGAGCGCTTAAGAGTTATCGAATCCACTAGTGACGGCTTCAAAATTGCTGAGGAAGATCTGCGTATTAGAGGTGAAGGCGACCTCTTTGGCACTTCGCAATCTGGTAGCGGAGGATTTAGGAGGGTTGCCAATATTGGTTCAGACTATGAGCTACTTGAGCTCGCCCGAAGCAATGTTGAAGAGCTAAGTCTTAAACCTGACTTTTTAAATCTATCATACGTTATAGCGATGGCCCAAAATGACCATGTAGTTTATACAGTCTAATAACGTTAAAATATTCTTATGTTCATTTTAGAATTAATTTCGAGTTCAGACCCCGATCGCAATGGCGATTACAGATTCTTTTATCCCGAGATACGCATTGGCAATATACTCAGTTTATCTCACCTCTACATTCCTGATCCCAAGATTGGAAAATCCATACTTAAAGTTAGGATTCAAGAATCTGGTCTCCTTATTTGGGAGGATAGAGGAGGCTTCTACATCTCTAACGGGAAAAAAATCTCAGGAAAAAAAATACATCATATTGGAGATATCATCGAGATTGGAGGTAGCTTGCTCAAAGTTAAAGCTTTTACTCCACCAAAAAGTAGTATTGATAATACTGCTCGCTATCATGAACTTACAGAAAAATCTCCCTATATGGCCGATCTCTTTTGGGCCCTAAAGCAAGAAATGTTAAGCCTCGAAAAAAAGGGTCAAGGCTAGATGTCTTTTTTTAAAAATTCTCATTCAGGCTATCACGACGTAAGAGATGGAAGTCAGATTTATTTTTGTACAAATTTTCCTCACAAAGACTTTGCAAAACAAGACAAGGTTCTTGTTTTCAACTACGGTCTTGTCTGCAGTAACGAACACTGGCGCTATCAGCTCCCCTATTTTGATGAACTTGGTTACAAAATTCTAATTCATGATTATCGTCATCACTTTATGTCAAAGGGCGCTGGCGGCTTAAGCACCTGCACCTTTAAAAATATCGCCAGTGACTTAAAAGAAGTTATCTCCCTTTTAGATATTCGCTCTTCTATTCTTTTGGGTCACAGCATGGGCGTAAACGTTTGCTTAGAGTACGCAAGGCTATGGCCTGATGATGTTCACTCGATGATTCTTATGTCTGGGACGGTTTTCCCTCCACAGGATGTGATGTTTGATTCCAATGCCATGGAAATTCTAACTCCATTGCTTACAGAGCTAAAAGGTAAGGCTCCTGGAGTTTTTGATCTTATTTGGAGAACCTCCCACTTAAATCCACTTGCCGTGATGATGACTCATGATGGTGGTTTTAATAAAGAGAAAGTTAACGCTGAAATGATAAAGCTCTACTTAGAAAAAGTTGGCGAACTTTCGGTTGATCTCTTTTTACAGCTTTTTAGCGAAATGAAAAAACACAATATTATCTCTTCACTTGGAAATATTGATGTACCCTCCCTCATCATTGGTGGGGACAAAGACAAAGTCATTCCCAATTATCTACAAAGAATTCTGGTCGATCATTTAAAAAATGCTGAAATGTACATCGTTAAAGACGGTAGTCACGTTCCACAGTGGGACTTTCCACACACTATCAATGAAGTCATAAGTGATTTTATTGATTAATTTTCTTGTAATCGATAAGGTGAGCAAACACTCTTCTCATGGCCGATAGAGTTTGTGCCTTTTTGTACTCAGCATGAGAGGCTTCGCCTTCGGTATTAACTTTATGAGCTTCAACATCCACAATTTGAACTTCGTAAGGATAAAAGAATCTAATATCTCGAGCGATCAATGAAACATCCATAGAAAGAATTTTCTTTGCCAAATCATTATCATCTTGGACTTTCTTGGCCGCTTTTCTAAGTTGAGAAAATTCTGACATAAATGGGTTTTTATATTTAACTAACTGCCTGCACGTAAACTGCAAACTTTGATACCCACCTTTAGTATGCAAGTTCCTTTCATTTGGACCTGATTTATCAAAACCGCATGCTTCAACTTCACTTTCTAAAAGCTTTATAAACTCTGACTCTGGCAAGTTCTCTCTCATGGCCCGTTTTAGAGCTGCCGTATAGCGATGTCGAAAACTTGTAAGGTTAACCATCGTATTAACTGAGCGAGAGGGCTTAATATTGTGAGGAATAACAATATTATTTGCAATTAAATGACTAACAACTCTGAGAGTATCAAATCTTGTTTCCGTAATAAAACGAACGCCAATTCTATCAAATAATTCTTCAGCTACGTTCTCAGCTTTATGCAATAGCTTAATGATAGTCGAATCGCGCGTCTTGAGAGCTTTTGTCTCAAAAGAAACTAAGCGGATTTTTATTTCATCATCTGCAGTGCCAAGAAAAAGCTGATCTCCATCTCGAGACAAGTGCTTGTAGAAGCGATCAAAAATTTGGGTTTGAATCACTGGAAAGTAATTTGAGCGAAGATCTTTATCAGCGTGCAGTATTGTGTGCATCACTTTCAAAATAATTTCGGCCCAAAGTTTTTCTTCGTAACTTGAGTCTTCTTCAAGCCCACCAGTTGCAAGCAATATAAGATCACCAATATCTGTGAGCATATAAAGTGAATTGGGAATCTTAAGGTCCAAGCCGTCCGGGTTACCCTCTTTTAAAAAGTAGCGACGGATAAACTGCATGGCCTCTTGGAAGTTTCCAAAGAGTTCGGCCCTATTGACGGGGTCTAGAGGATCGAGACCGTAGCCGCGAAGAAAGTTATTCACGCGATCTTCGTTATACATACGACCCATGAAAAACTTAGTGTCTAAAGCAGACTTACCGCCAACGACAACATCGAATAATTCCCAATCGAATAAATATTTTGGTAAATAATCCGGACGAGTCATCCTGCTCCTTGTATTCTTCCTTTTTAGACAGATAAACGTATATACTGACAGGCATGAAGATTAAAAACGCACCCAGTCTCAAGCAGTGGGAAATATTCTTTTTATCATTTGGTGGCGTGGGCTTTTTACCCAAAGCACCAGGTACGTGGGGAACACTTGCAACTTTACCTTTCTTGTGGGGACTCAGTGCGCTAAATTTTCCTAATTTTCTGGCGATTCCCTTTATTTGCTTTATGACGGCCGGAAGTTGTTATGTAGCAGAAGTCATTCAAAAGAAATATGACCTCCACGATCCCCAGTGGATCGTTATTGATGAAGTGCTTGGCATGTTTACCACCTGGTTTTTCATGACCGGAGCACCGGCATGGCACCTTATCCCAGCTTTTATCCTTTTTAGATTTTTTGACATCGTTAAAATCTGGCCAGCATCGTGGTTTGACAAAAAACTTAAGCATGGCGCTGGCACAATTCTCGATGATATAATCTCAGGACTCTACGCAGGCTTGGTTTATCACCTTCTGGCCAACGTTCTAAATATTATTTAAAAAACCCTTGACTTACGCATAACTTACGCACACAATATTTTTATCGGACCCCTTGTCCAATTCTTTCGCTTGATGACGACGAACCCCTGTAAATTCAGGGTCTTGTATCGTAGTAGAGGAATTGTGCAACGGCAAAAGAAGCTGCCAGAACGTGGTGACTTTGATAGGTTCTAGGAACACACACCCCTGTTCGCTCGCTTTTGGTAGATTAACTTTTGAGGAGAGAGACATGGCACAGCCAACAACAGCAACCGCCGACGCAAATAAAGCTAAGGCACTCGATTTAGCACTTTCCAGCATTGAGAAACAATTTGGAAAAGGCGCCATCATGAAATTTGATGGATCAAAGACTAATGAGGCCACTCCCGCAATCTCAACAGGTTGTCTTGGACTCGATCTTTGCCTTGGCGTAGGTGGCGTTCCTAAGGGGCGTATCATAGAAATCTACGGCCCAGAATCATCAGGCAAGACGACATTAACATTACATATTGCCGCTGAGGCGCAAAAAGCTGGCGGCACAGTAGCTTTCGTTGATGCTGAGCACGCACTCGACACTGCTTATGCCACGAAGCTTGGTGTAGATGTTCCTAATACACTAATTTCTCAACCAGACAGCGGAGAGCAAGCACTAGAAATTACTGACATGCTTGTTCGCTCAGGCGCAGTTGATCTTCTTATCGTTGACTCAGTGGCAGCACTTACTCCTCGTGCCGAGCTAGAAGGCGACATGGGTGATTCGCATATGGGTCTGCAAGCCCGTTTGATGTCACAAGCCCTTAGAAAGCTTACTGGTTCAATTGCACGTTCCAATTGCACCGTTATCTTTATCAATCAGCTTAGAATGAAGATCGGTGTTATGTTCGGTAATCCTGAAACAACAACTGGTGGCAATGCTTTAAAATTCTATGCTTCTGTCCGTATGGATATTCGTCGTATTGCGGCCATCAAAGATGGTGACAATCATATTGGTAACCGCACTCGCGTTAAGATTGCCAAAAATAAAGTTGCTCCACCTTTCAAACAAGTTGAGTTTGATATTATGTACGGTGAAGGTATCTCTAAAACAGGAGACCTGCTTGACCTTGCAGTAGCACAGGGCTTTGTGGAAAAAGCGGGCGCTTGGTTCTCTTATGACAACACTAAGATGGGTCAAGGACGTGAGAACTCAAAACAATTCCTCAAAGATAATCCTGAAGTTTTTGATGAGTTAAAGAAAAAGATCTTAGCTAAAAACGGTCTTGGATCAAAAGAAGATATGGCCATGCTGGCTGATGAGATGATCAACACCGAAACTGGTGAGATTATCGAAGATGAACCTGTTAAGAAAACAAAAAAATCCAAAAAGACACTCCAATAACTTTTTGGCGTACTTACTGAAGGGGGCTTAGGCCCCCTTTTTTTTGATGACCTATGGATAACGATTGCTACCAAAGAGCATTGAGATTGTTGGCCCAGCGT